>JAOTSL010000150.1 GCA_029864945.1 Gammaproteobacteria bacterium | reverse complement strand
TTTTTGACACAGGGTAACAAAAATTTAAATATTACAGAGTAGGTTTTCAAAGCCTATTTGGCCGCATTTTTTTCCGGCTAATCGATTGGCAAAGTCTAACGAGTCCATCCAGTCCAAATTGTTCAAACGCGCTTGGATTATTCCCGCATTGAACGTATCACCTGCACCAAGCGTATCAACCAATTTTTCTGGCGGATAAGCTTTCGATTGAAGTTTTGTATTCCCAATCAATGCGTACGCGCCCTTCTCGCCCCATGCGCAAATCAAGTCTGCTTCTGGTGACTTGAGGCGTTCTTTTTGTAAAAAAGACTCCGCATCGTTGCAATCGTTTTGCACAGAAAATGCCTTGGCGTATAAGTACACATTAGCGAGATTGAAAATACTCTCAATATCTTCCCTTTGTTTTTCGATTTCTACGGATATTGGGATTTTAGGGTATTTTTTTTTACACCAGGTGAGCATTTTTTTGGTTTCGTTAATCGCGCGACCTTCAAAATGAATCCAGTCAAAATTTGTGAGGTTAAGTTTTTTGAAGTGTTCAAAGCTGAGTTCAGGTAAATCACGATAATGAACAATGGTGCGGGATCCATTTATGCTGTTGGAAAGAATATAGGACGTTGGCATTTTGCCTGATGATTGACTCTGGCAATGACTATAATCGATTTTGCTACGTGTTAAATCGTCGAGGATATATTGGGCGTCGTAGTCGTCGCATAAAACACCGGACCACGAGCACTGGTTGTTAAACTGGGATAAAACAGTAAGTGTGTTTGTGACATTGCCACCACGACAAAAGCGTTGGGAATTTGCACGAACTTCGGCATTTTCACCCGGATAATCATCAACCTGGTTAATGATATCCAATGTGGCAATGCCGACGCCAAGAATTTTAGCCATCACTGTTAGGGTCATTGTTGTTTGAGGTATCGGCACTTGGTGCTAAAGCACGCATTCTGCTGAGCGGAATATAGTAAATGAAGAATTCAATGATTGCCCAGCCGACGATCATCGCAATTCCGTAGTAAATACTTGACTCCCTAATGGCCATATAGGCAAAAAATAGAACGTTCCAGATAAGTACAAAATAAAGTAAAGCTAAAACTATCGGGTTTGCGCACATCCGCGCATTGCAGTTTGAACAAAATATAGTGGCCCACTTACCTGCTTTAAATTTTTGTCCCAGAGTTATTGTTTGTTCACTACATTGTGGGCATTCAATCTTTTCCATGAAAAACCTCGTGTTATGATTATTTTGGTTATTCTAACTCATTTTTTTAGCTATTTCATCACACCTAAAACTCACCTTATCTGGTTGTTTTCATTGCATTTACTAATTTCCGGGATTTTGGGGCTCCCCGCATATGAATTGTGACCATGTTCTCAGATCTAGGATATACGCTCAATGATGTGAGATTGCTCCTCAAGGTTCTATCGCCATGGTCGATTTTGAAGGAAGAAGTAAAAATTGAACCTATCACACCGAGTTTCGTTTTCGTCTTTATGTCTGAGGCTAGAACGATATGGGCGTGTTGTTAAAAAGGAAAAAACTATGAAGCGATCGCTCTTGACACTCGCACTATTAGGTATAAGCCTCTCTGCTGCAGCTGGGCCTGTATTTTTACCATCCGGAGAAAATCTCACATATGGTGAAGCCGGTAATCATCAAAGTCTGTTAGCGTATACCAATAACCCAGCTGTGGGTGCTAGTAGCCTTGGTATGTCCAGTTGGAACTTTGGTATGGCCTTACCTATTAGTTCTTTTGGAGTCGGGTTAGAAGTGGGCCCAGTGGACGATATGGCGAAAGATATTGATGCGTTATCTGCCGAGTTGCAAAAATTTGAGACAGCAGACCCCACCATTGACGATATTAATGGAATAAAGACTAAATTTGACTCATTTTTGGAAAATGCGGGAGCAAGTGGTTATCTGGGGTTAAATGTGGGGTTTCATGTACCGTTTTTTCCAATTGTATGGAGTTCTGCCGACGTTTTAGGCGGGAGTGTGGTGTTTGATTCAAATATGGGTATTCAGGCAAAGCTGGCAATACTAGATAGCCCCATTGAATACAACCCGCTAGCTCAAGGTGCAAATCAGCTGCAAACTAATAGTGCCGCTTACATTAAATTGGGTGCGGTATCAGAATCGTCATTTGGATATAGTCGACCGGTTTTTGAATACGGAAATGGCAACTTGTATGCTGGATTACGTGCAAAATATTATATGGTTGGATTGACTAAAGCATTAGTCGGGCTATCTCAGATGGACGGTGCTGATGCGGCCATTAACGATAAAGTATCCGAGGTGCAAGACGATTTTCAACCAGAAACTGGCGTCGGTATAGATCTGGGACTAATGTGGGTTGCACCAAATTATCGAGTTGGTGCAACGTTTAAAAACGTGAACTCCCCAAGCTTTAATTACGATACGATTGGTGTCGACTGCGAAACAAAAACAGGTCCGTCTCAAGATAGTTGCTACATAGCAAAATCATATGCTAACGAAATTGATACGCAAGAAACATATGTGATGGATGCGCAGGTGTCAGTAGAAGCTGCTTACTTCAACTCAAGCCGTAACCTGGTATTAAATTTTGCAGCAGATACATCTCCAGTGCATGACACTGTCGCAAACGAAGTGCAGTGGATGACAGTAAGTGCAGCTTATGCAACAAGTAACTTGATAATCCCCGGTGTACGAGTGGGCTATCGTAAAAACCTAGCTGGTAGTGCATTAAGCGCGGCAACAGCCGGTTTTACGTTATTTAAGATGCTTCATCTAGATTTAGCTTACGGACTGGAGTCCATCGATGTAGATGGTGCGCCACAACCACGCTTGGCTCAAGTTAATCTTGGCCTTGATTTATTGTTCTAATCCGGTAGGGGAAACATTATGACTTTCAGAAAAAATCTATACGCAATCTCAATTAGCGCGGTAATACTCGCTATGACAGGATGTGGTATTACCCCTCAGGATGATGGACTTGGTAATTCAAGTTCAAAACCTATGAGCGGTGTTGTTGTCGATGGATACTTGGCCGGCGCAATTGTTTATGTTGATGTGAACGAAAATAATATGTTGGATGCGTGGGAAAAACGGGCTTTAACCGACACCAAAGGTTATTTCACATTTAACCCGATTACAGATGTAAATTACTGTGAGCTGCCAGAGACAGACTCTAAGTTTATACATTGTTTGAAAGCACCTTCGGGTTACAGTGAAGTAATGCTGCGCATGACAAAAGGTTATGATCTTGCGACGGTTGAACCATTTACGGGCACTATTTCAATTAGGGCGAATGTATCTTCAGCGGACGTGAATATACCAATAGTCGCGACTCCAGTGTCTGGTTTGTTATCCGAAATGAATACGGCAGAACAAACGCAGTTTTTATCAGATGAAGGCATTACTGATGTTGCAGCAACCGATTTCCTAGATTATACGAATACGTTGATAGCAGATGATCGGCGTAAATTATTAAATATAGCGTTAAAGGCACATAAAGTGGCTGATGTTGTAGCTGATTTGCTTGATCCATATTATGACCAAACCCAAAGTACCGCTACTGGGTTTTTCGGAGTAGAAGAAAATATTCCAACTGATGGGTCTTTATATGTTTATCGGGCAATCGTTTCACAAGTATCCGCAACCAATACGTTAAGCAGTATATTAACGGATGCAACCAAAATGGATGCAGTTATTAACCAGGCCATTGTTAATATGAATGGTGTAATTGAAGACTATAACGCTCGTTTACCTCATGATATTAATACTGATACGTTGGTGAGCCCAACCGATGCGTTTGTTATACCTACGACTTTAGATTCTGCTGCGATTACAGCAATAAGAGATAAAGTTTTAAATATTTCTAATACAGTTGAGGTTGTTTTTGGTGCAACGGTTACTCTTGACTCTGCTGCGCTAAGTGATGATGTAATTTCTCGTATCCGTGCTATTGATGCTGTTGTTTCGCTAACTCGAAACGGTGACTCAGCCGCAGCAATTAGTAAGGCAGTTTCCTTGGCTAGTGATGCCGCTTACCTTACTAATTTAAGAAACCCAGCAGTGGATATGGCAAGTTTGAAGAAGAGAATAGCGACAGCAACAGATCCTAGTTTGCTCGATGCAACAGTTGCTAATTTTGCAGGGCGGCAAAGCTTTAGTCAGCTTTTGGGCAGTAGCTCTGGTTTAACGGGAACCAATACTGAAGGTTTTGGCGGTAATGCTCTCGATCTTGATTCTGGTGGCGACGCTGTAAATATTGATTTTGGCGGTGGAGGTACAGACACTTCTGGTTCACTTAGTATTGATGCTACTTTTTTGACTGGTGACTACGCTAAAACTGATGCTACTGGCGCCCAGGAACCTCTGGCTCTGGAGGGTACATGGGAAAAAATTGATGATTACTCTATGTTAATGAATATAGAAGTTACAGCTGGAGTGTATGAGCCGGTTATTGTTAAGCCAAATGAAGATGGTACGGGTTACTATTTTGATTTAGGTGGAGAGCAAGTGGTTTGGGCGCCAGGGGCAGCTACTCCTTAGTTTAAAGTTTGTATCTAATATCGAAAGAACCGCAGTTGATTAATTTTTGCTGCGGTTTTTTTTAGATAAAAACGGCAATATAGCTTTAGGTATTTCATAACCCGCATAGTATTTCATTATGTTATTAATTTATTTCTTACTTATATAGCTCTTTGTTTTAGTCCGCGGAGTCAAATTCGCATAAAACGCTAAGTACATGTTGCTTTCTATTATTTCTATTAAATAACAATAGATTAGCTTTATTATCGGATTTACGGTAATAGCCAACCCTGAACATTCGCTGAATAAATTCAACTGATTTGCCCCAATAACCTTGACATAAATTATCCTCCGTGGCATAAAAGGCCAATCCATTTGGTCTGGAATCTGTTCTTAACCAAAAACGGTTGGTTTGCATGATTTTCCTTTAATAGTTTTTTAACTTTGAAGGTGGAGGATGCGGACTTTGTTTTAAATAATTCCTAGGGAGGATTTACACAATGAAAAAATTAGTATTATTACCAGCTGCTGCATTACTTGCTATGGGTATCTCAACTGCGTCTAACGCAACTGATATGCCACCAATTGCTAAGAAAAGCGGTTGTACTGCTTGTCACGCAATTGACAAAAAAGTTGTCGGACCAGGTTGGGCTGCTGTTTCTACACGTTACAAAGGCGATGCAGGTGCTAAAGCAGCATTGGTTGCTAAAGTTAAAAAGGGTGGTAAAGGAAACTGGACTGAAGTTACTAAAGGCGTTCCAATGCCTCCTTACTCACCTCGCGTAAGCGATGCTAACATTGAAGAGTTAGTAACTTTCATTCTTGGCATCTCTGGTTAATCAACCGCGTTGTTAAGAAAATCACGAAAGTGGTTTGAGTCTTTATTATAGTTTTAAATAAAGGCTCAAAAATAAAAAAGTCGACTTCGGTCGACTTTTTTATTGCTTGTTTTTGTTGATTATAATGGTTGGGTTTAAGTGCTAAATTCTACCAACTGAACAAAACCCAAGAAGGAATAAGCAAGTTGGGGCTTAAATCGTTTCTTCTTGTTTCCATATTTCCATCTCCATCCGCATCAACCAAATAGTATGGCGGACCTTTTTTCGGTGTTACTTTAATCATATATAAACGCCCATTAGAGCGATACTCCGCGATTGACGAATGTTTGTCAGACAAAATTCGAATGTCGGGGCCGGAAGTTTGGTCTTCCTCGGCAATAACAGGAGCAGACACCATAAATAGTGAAAGCACGGAAATAATTAGTGTGTTTGATAATTTCTTCATACTCTCATTATATGACGCATTTCTATATTATGCTATTTGATGAATAACCTATAAATCGAGCATTGATTCTTTTTCCTCTGGTGTAGGCTCAAATCCCATTTTTTCGTAATGATTAAAAATGGCCGCAGTTATTTCCTTGGGCGAATCTATGAGTTGCATCAGGTTCATATCCTCAGCACTAATGACGTTTTCTGGTACCAGAGTATTCTCAAACCAGTTGAGCAAGCCTTCCCAGAATGGTTTATGCACAAGAATGATTGGGATCTTACGGGTCTTATTTGTTTGAACTAATGTTAGAATCTCTGCAAGCTCGTCTAGTGTTCCAAATCCGCCCGGCATCACAACATAAGCTGAAGCGTATTTTACAAACATAACCTTACGGGAAAAAAAGTGACGAAAGCTGAGAGAGATGTCTTGAAAGCCGTTGCCCCCTTGTTCATGTGGTAGCTGTATATTAAGCCCTATGCTGGGTGACTTTCCCTCAAATGCACCTTTGTTTCCTGCTTCCATTATTCCTGGGCCACCGCCAGTAACAACACTAAAACCAGCGTCAGATAATTCTCTGGCAATCTCTTCGGTTAGTTTATAATACGGGTGGTCAACAGGGGTTCGAGCGGAACCAAAAATACTGACGGAAGGACGAATTCGCGCCAATCGTTCAAACCCTTCAACAAACTCAGCCATGATCTGAAAAATTTTCCATGATTCACGCGTCAGCATAGAGTCATTAATTGGGCTAAGGCTAGGGTGTGGGATTTTGTGTTTTTCAGTCATTTAATAATCCTTATTTTAGTACGTAAATTACACGACCATGACAATAAACGGTACATGGGGTAAAAAGATGAGTATTTTACGTTGTTATATTCCAGCCAAATTACAAGTATCTAAAACATTATGAATAATAATCAAAAATTAATTTTAGTTGACGGGTCTTCCTATCTATTTCGGGCCTACCATGTCATGAAAGAACTGAAAAATGATAAGGGTGAGCCGACCGGTGCCATTTATGGCGTTATTAATATGATGAGAAGTCTAAAGAGATCATATTCTAACGATAAAATTGTTGTCGTTTTTGATGCAAAAGGTAAAACATTTCGCAATGAAATGTACCCGGAATACAAAGCGAATAGACCACCCACCCCTGAAGATCTAGCTGCACAGATTATGCCGCTACACCAAATTCTTGAGGCTATGGGTTACCCTTTAATTGTAGTCTCTGGCGTTGAAGCCGACGATGTAATTGGCACTTTATCAACGCAGGCGTCTGAAGAAAGTATCGAAACAATCATATCAACGGGCGACAAAGATATGGCTCAGTTAGTTAATGAGCATGTCACCTTAATTAATACCATGACGAATACAGCAATGGATATTGAGGGTGTTAAAGAAAAATTTGGAGTATCACCAGAGCAAATCATTGATTACCTAGCTCTAATAGGTGATACGGCAGATAACATTCCAGGCGTACCTAAAGTGGGGCCAAAAACTGCGGTTAAGTGGTTAGCAGAATATGGCACGATGCAGTCAATAATTGAAAATGCGGATAAATTTAAAGGTAAAGTAGGTGAGAATTTGAGGAATAGTCTCGAGCTATTACCTCTTTCTTATAAACTTGCAACGATAAAATGTGATGTAGCAATGGAATTGCACGCAAAAGATCTGGTTATGCATGCTCCAGATAAAGAAATATTAAAGGAAAAGTTTTTACATTATGGATTCAAAACCTGGTATCGAGAATTAGATACTG
>JAOTSL010000013.1 GCA_029864945.1 Gammaproteobacteria bacterium | reverse complement strand
TTACACCCGATTACCATTCATTTCATGAAATAAAAGATTACAGTCACCTGGATATTTTTATGGGATCGAATGCACACAAAGATGTATTTCCAATTATGCTTAACGAATTAAGCATAAACACAGACAAAGGAGAAAACCATGTTTTTAATGTCGCCTAGAATTAAACGAACCGAAGGACGTTTTGCAAAAGTTGATGGAATACCATTTACACTACCGGTTCGAAGTGCCCCATCACCGGTGCTGATGGCCGCTTTCCAGATTAATGCAACCAAAGCAAAAGCATTGATGCCAGAAGAAATTCATCCTTTGCGGCTTTGGAATGATAAAGCATTACTTGTTGTGACAGTCATAAACTACCTTGAAACCAACATCGGAAAATATATCGAATACAGTGTTGCGGTTGCTTGCACCCACGGAAAAAAAGCAGCGCCGAAGATGTTACCAGCTATATTCCAGGGATATTTCAATACAGGTCAATATGTACTTGATTTACCGGTATCAACAGAGGTTTCCGTAAAAGGCGGAAAAGGTATCTGGGGAATGCCAAAACACATTGGAAATTTGAACTTTCGAATTACGGAAGATAAAGTAACAAGCCAATACGACCTAGATGATAAGCTAGTTAATTACGTGGAGATAGACAGACCAGGTAAATTTTCAATTCCAATACGTACAAATGCATCAAACTATTGCGCATTTCGTGGGATGCTAATGAAATCAGATGTTTTCATCAAAGGCAGTGCCCATATGGCATTTGGCAAAAAAGCAAAAGCAAAATTTGTTATTGGTGACCACCCGCGCGCTCAATATCTTCACCAACTTGAAATTGAAGAAAATCCATTGTTTACCGCCTACATTCCTGACGCTGTCGGCACATTAGATGATCATATGCAGAGCTGGTTTTTGCATCAGGCATCGGATGTATTTGAAGCTGCCGAAGGCATGGAAAGTGTCGTTAATCTGGGGCAAGGCGAGGACTGGCCAGCTGCACCCACTGCAGAAATAAAAGCCTCTGTTTTTTCCACAGAAGCTGATATCACTAAAGTTGACTCAGATCATAAAGCAGCTTAATTAGGGATAAGAAAAATGTAAATGCATTTTACACTTTAGCGTAACCTAGTCCGTCTCACGTGTGGCTTATACAACCAGGTATAAACACAACGCAACCAACGAGGGCCGTATCAAATTTTGAATACGGCCCGAGGAACCTCCCCAAAATTTTCGCACTCATCATTAACAATTTGTTAGAGGTGTGTAAATAGCTAGAAAATAGATATCAGCGATGCATTTAATTTAGGAGACGTAATGTCATGTTTAAACTTATAGCTGTGGCAATGATACTTATGGCTTCGGTAAGCTGCTCTATGACAGAAAATGGCTTAGTATTCGGAACTCCTGATTACGAAAAACGAAGTGTTTTGTCATCTCCAAATGATCTTGAAATTCTAGTAAAAGCGAATTCATATTTGCAATATAGTTCTGAGTGGAACCGAGAAGTAATCAAGGCATGCAGTGATTCAAAAAAGTTGAATTTATATTGCGCCCTCGAAGCTGCATCAATTGACGTATTAGGAAAATATGTTCATAGAAAGGCTGCGCTACAAGAAGTTCGCTTTGCAATAGACGACAAATTTAGAGATCGATGGTCCAAACATAGGCTTATTGACTTTAACAACCATCCCGACACAACGTTTTACGATGTGAAAAATGTAATTGATATGGCAATAAATTCGGTACAGAAAAAACTGGATTCCCAGGAAGTTAGATAAAAATCGTGCCTGATATTAGCTTTAGATGAAGCAGATGGCACATAACGAACATTCATTATTGGCAATCTAAATAGTATCTACATATGGACTTTGAAGTAGTCAGAAAAGATGGTTTTAAAGTATGTGGTTTAAGTGTTGAGTTAACACCATCGCAAAGTGAAAACTACAAAATAATCCAAAGTCATTGGAAGAATTTCAATTATGACTTGAGAAATAAAAATATAGTATTAGGTAAAAACTGGATAAAATACGGAATAATTAAAAAGCTGAATGGTAAATATTTTTACATGACAGCCATTCCTTCAAATGCCGACATCTCCGGATTTGAAACTGAGGAAATAGAGTCAGGAAGGTATCTACTATTTAGCCATGTGGGTAAGTTGAATTTAATAACGACCACAATAAATGATATTTACAGAGTAACAATACCTAAGAGTGGCTATTCCCTAAATGAAAGCAGAACTATAATTCACTACGAACAATATGATTGTAGGTTTAACTGGGGAAAGGCTGATTCGGTGATAGATATCATCGTTCCAATATCGGAAAACACATAACAAAATACGGACGTTTTTTGCAGTAAGGAAGATTAATGAAAAGTAGTAATTACCGAGTATTTTGGAAACTAATGGTGAGTAGAAGTACCAATATTTCTAACGTGTTTTTTTCTAGCATAATATACATTCTAATTTTAAGTGGTGTGGCAAGTGCGAACAGTGATAAAACCGTTCCGCATTTTAAAGTTGGGACAAACATGCTTAGCTTGCTGCTCATTGGTGATATTAATGGTTCGCTAGAGTACCCCTTGAGCAATCAGGTTTCACTTGTAAGTACAGCTCACTACGTTAAGTCCTCTGCACTGGTTTCGGCTGACGGGGAAGGCTATCGGGTTTCGGCGGGGGTTCGAACCTATGGTTCATTTCAAAATGAAGAACACGCATTCATGGAGTTAAAAGCAGGATTAAGTCATTATGAAAACCCTGAGAATAATATTGTTACAGATGGTAGCACCCCACTTTCAATTGAGTTTTATGGCGGCGTAAGTAATGACTTTAACGATATTCTTTTCTATGAAATAAAACTCGGCCTTATTCGATTTTTACAAACCGGCAATATTTCACTAGGTGGTGGTTTTAACGTTGGATTTAAGTTTTGAGGTAGTATTAATCTCAATTTTCTAGGGAGTTAATACTAACAGCTTGTAAAAGATATTAACGCGGGAATATAAAATTAAAGCCCGAACCTTAACTTGGAGGCTGTAAATATTTCTGTGTAACTGCCAGATTAAGTCGATAATAATACATATAATCAGTTAAACGATCTTCAAACTCATCATAAACCGGTTTAATGCTTCCTTCCAGTTTCTAATTGGCATCGTACATTTTTTTGATGCTTCTTGTGTTGCCAGATACGCTACTTATCTCGCTGAGTGAAATTACTACACCCCCGGAAACAATATTGACCAAATCGACCACAGTACAACTTAATCATCATCTTCGTCATCAAAAACTGTTACGTCATCTACACGCCGACTCGCTCTGTTGGGATAACGTTCTTTTTCGTGATTAAACAATATTTCCAAACTCAATTTATATCGATTAAATGCGTGCTGATAACGCTCACCATCAGGATAAAGAGTATTAATATAATCAATTGTAAGTGAAACAGGAAGCGCTACCAGCGAACTAACAATAGCCACTGCTGCCCCGGCCTTAATATCACCACCTTCACTAAGCGCAAGAAAAAAACCGGCGAACGTACCGATAATACCGAGTAAGATCACCATGAAAGGTGCTCTATTTATTACCGCTGCTACGCCTTCTAGGCTAAACGACTTTAATACAGTTGAGAAATATGGGTTATTATCTAGGGCAATATGGGTGATAATTTCATATTCCGGCGGCTCACTATAATCCTGATCTTCAATTTCACTCATGGTCAAATCAATCATATTTTGAACCCCCTCCTGGATGCCAAACATGGACCCCAGTACAGATTCTTTCGCTGGTTTTTCGTTTATATTTTTATCAACCAAAATCCCTCGGGTTTCTTCAATGAGCTTTGACGCTTTTCCATCAAGATCACGGGCTTCACTTTTTAGTCTTTCGGCTTCCTGAATTCGTGCTCTCAACACAGGCATATAGGAACTGTCTTTGGTATACATTGAAACAGGTACTTTCATTGCCACTTTGGCAACTCTCGGGTCAAAGTTTGCTGAAATTGCTACTTCAGCCTGTTCTCGTACACTATTGGCAAAACTGATGCTTCTTATACTTTTATGGGATTTTTTCTTATATTCAAAAACTGAATAATAAAAAGCGAGGCAAAATTTATTTAATGCCTGTATTTTGTAATGCAGGCTAAACTTAAATATCAAGTAGACCAAAAAGGCACACAGAATACCTACAACAAAAAACACACCTATTTGATCATTAGTTATATCAACCCCTCTGTAATAAACTGCGCCGAACGCAAGAGAAATAACAATAATAAAAAGTAACTTCAACATAATAACCTCAGTCGTTAATTTGTAAACCTGCTCATGATTTATTGATTCAAATTCATTTGAAATTGCAACACAGCCGCTTGCTCCTGACTACAATCATATTTAATACATCTTGCCTTTTTACCCACCAGTTCTTTAGGCACCGGTTGTGAATTTAAAAAACCTTGCGCAGAAATCCCCATATCTTTCTTTAACTTGTTTCGATAAGGAAAGTCTTTCATTGATGGATCATTAAAAATAAAATTAAACATCGCCAAAGCACGATCATTACTTAATTTAATATTAAACTTTCGAGCTTTTTCTGTTTCTTCCGAACCGTCGTTTATATCAATATATCTACCTTTATAAACTGGCGAAGTTAAGCCTGTAATATTCAGCGCGCCCACTTGCTTCGCAGCATCCTTATTTCCGTAGATGCTTTGTGCATACTTAGGTATCATCATGCGAAGAATAGCTTTCATTTCATTTGTTAATTCACCACGACCGCGCTTAAAGTAAGACTGCTGAAAATGTAATTTAACTTTACCCGTTTTGCTGTCAACTTCAACGGATGATGAATTGAAGCTTTTAAAATTATTTTTAAGCTGACTAACAATTTTCTCCTTGGCCTCCATTGCCTTAACAAATTGATTTAACTCGCCTTCGAGCTTTCCTGATTTTTGTTTTTCATCACCCAATTGTGCTTCAAATTTCTGTTCCGCTTTTGATAAGGCTCGTTCCTTTTCACCCGACAGCCTTTTCTCATTTGCTAAAAATGCATCGGTGAACGATTTTTGAGCCAACGCCAGTTCTTTAAGGTTCTTTTCCTGCTGATCGGCAGTACGTTCTTCAAGTGCTTTTTCGTATTCG
Source organism: Gammaproteobacteria bacterium (assembly GCA_029864945.1). GTDB lineage: Bacteria > Pseudomonadota > Gammaproteobacteria > S012-40 > S012-40 > CALZJE01. The sequence continues at coordinate 17,207 of JAOTSL010000013.1, read as the reverse complement.
CTCTTAGCTTTCGCAAGTGCCTCTTTCTTTGCTGCGGTTAAGGTTGATTCCTTAGATGCTAGGGCTTGTTCATATTCCCGATTCGCCTGTTCGAGCGATTGTTTTTTCTGACCTTCTAACGCCTTCTTTTGAGCCGAAAGCGCCCTATCATAAGAGCTTTGTGCCTTTGCCAACGCATTTTTTGCCTTTACAGACAATGCTGACTCTTTTGACGTTAATGCATTTTGGTACTCTTGCTGAGCAAGAGCAAGTTCACTTCTTTTTTGTGATTCCATCGCAGATTTTTGCGCGGCTAACGCTTCGTTATATTCCTGTTTAGCTTTAGCTAAAGATGCTTGTTTTGCACCCATCAGTTTTGACTGTTTTGATTCTAGGGCATCTTGATACTCACGCTCTGCCTGAGCTAACATTTTTTGTTTTTGTGACTCCAAAGCTGATTTTTGCGCTATCAAGGCTTTGGAATAGGCATTCTTAGCCTTAGCTAGTTCCTGCGCTTTTTCAGCTGTTAATGAACTTTCTTTTGATGCGAGTGAATGCTGATAGTCTTTTTCTATTTTCTCAAGTTCTGTCCTTTTTTGCTGTTCAAACACAGTTTTTTGTTCTGTTAACGCCTGCGCATGCTCCTGCTCTGCCTTTTGCAGAGCAATTTTCTTCTCTGCTGAAAGAGTAGACTCTTTTGATTTTACTGCTTCTTGAAATTCGCGATGTGCCTGCTTAAGCGCCTGCTGCTTTTCAGATTCTAAAGCTGACTTTTGTACGGACAATGCGTTGGCATATACTTGCTGGGCAGTATCTAACGCTTTTCGCTTGGCGCTTACCAAACTTGACTCTTTACTCTTTAATGCATCTTCAAATTCTTTTTTCGCTTTTGCTAGGTCCCGACGCTTTTGTGATTCATTTGCTGTGCGTTGAGCAGTTAAGGATTTGGCATATTCTCGCTGTGCCTCAACCAGTGCATCACGTTTTTCTTTTGCCAGCGTAAACTCTTTTGATGAAAGCGCATCTTGATATTCCTTTTGAGCTGAATTTAACTCTTGTTGGCGCTGTGACTCTAATGCTGTTTTTTGCGCTAAAAGCGCGGTATTGTATTCTTCTCTCGCTTTATCAAGTGCTCTCTGCTTTTCAGTCTTAAGCGATTTTGTTTTAGATTTAATAACCTTATTAAACTCATCCTGCGCTCTAGCCAATGTCTGTAGCTTTTCATTCTCCAGCGCTGTTTTCTGATCTGTTAAGGATATAGCATATTCGTTCTCGGCCATTGAAAGCGCCTGTTGTTTTTGCTTAGCCAGATCTGTCTCTTGTGAGGCCAATGCTTTTTTTAGAGCTTCGCGTGCTAACTCCAGCTCCTTACGCTTCTGCTCTTCCAATCGTGTTTGCTGCAAAACCAAAAGGCTCGCATGCTGCTCTTTCGCTTTTGCCAATGCCTCCACCTTTTGTTGCTCTAATTCTTTTTCCTTTGCGGCAACTGTTTCCTGATAGTGCTTTTCTGCCTCTTCAAGCTGTCGCTTTCGCTTTTCTTCCAGCTCATCTCTCTTTTTAGCATTTTTATCTTCGATATCGACGACGAGATCTTCGTATTCGGCAGTAAATTTTGTTTGCTCCATCGCCATCATTTGCGCGAATTTTTTCATTAATTCTTTTGCCTGCTCTTCTTGACGTTTCTTAATTATTTCAAGTGTTAAATTTGATTCTTTTGCTAAAGACCGCTTTCGTTCTTCTTCCTTTTTTTGTATCTCAACTTTAACTTCTATTTCCTGAATCTGTTCTTGCGTTTCTAGTTTTACGTCAATAATTTCCTGAGTAGAATAAAGCATGAACACCAATGCCAGCACAGCAAACAGGTCTATCAAAGGCACTAATGCCTCAGCTGTTTGTGATTTTGATTCTGATGATTGTTCAGAAAGCATTTTCTTTAGAAACTCCAATAAATCCGGTTAAATTGTAAAACAGCCAAAAAATAGTAAATGCCGACACTGTCACAGTAAAAGTGGGGCTATTTCTCAATTTGACAAATTGTTATCTCTCGAAACATCATATAGTTACCATCGCTCACCACACAAAAATGAACATTTAGCACCTTATCGCAAGAACCGCATCTCTGCCCCCACCTCACTTATGTCACAATTTCACGACAGTTTTGGATATGTTTTATCTAGCCATTCAATAGCTTAGCGACACATTTGAGAAAGACTTTAAGGCCCTGCGAATATAGAAGAGGAGATCTTTTTCGAATTGTCTAGAATAGTTTTATGCAAGCGCCAAAACCTAGTTTATAATCTATTCGTTTTCATTAAATATGGCCATCCCCCTTGCGGTCACACCAATTCTATCCAACTTTCTATAATGTCATTTGATTTCAATAATACTATAGCAGCATGGTTCATCCGGCCAACACACCCACATTTATTGACGACTAACTACTAATGAACGATTTACAAAAACAAAAAATAGCAATAGTTGGTGGTGGCCCATCAGGATTAATGGCAGCTGAGGTATTAGTTCAGGCCGGCTTTATTGTGGACTTATATGACAGCATGCCATCTGTAGGACGAAAGGTTCTAATGGCGGGTAAAAGCGGCCTAAATATCACGCATGACGACCCATTCGAGCAATTTTCGAAAAAATATTCAGAGCGGCAACCTCAACTCGAACCAATGCTCGCTAAATTTCAACCGGACGATGTACGTGCCTGGACGCATAAGCTTGGCGTTGAAACATTTGTTGGTAGCTCAGGCATGGTTTTTCCTAAAGAGATGAAAGCAGCGCCTCTTTTACGCGCATGGTTACATCGGTTACGGAAAGCAGGCGTTCGGTTTCATATGCGTCACCGCTGGACTGGCTGGGACGAGTCTCATATGCTTTGTTTTGAAACTCCCCAAGGAATGTTAAAAACAAAACCTGATGCTACCGTGCTGGCGCTGGGTGGTGGCAGCTGGAAGCGATTGGGGTCGGATGCTAAATGGATTCCACTTTTATTAAAACACAATATTGAGGTTGCCACACTTAAACCAGCTAACTGTGGTTTTGATGTGATATGGAGCGAACATTTTAGGGCACGTTTTTCAGGGCAACCTATAAAATCTGTTATTTTAAGTTTTACAGGTACAAACGGCGTAACACATCGTAAAGAAGGCGAGCTCGTTGTTACAAAAAACGGCGTAGAAGGTAGTTTAATTTATGCGTTTTCGGCAATAATACGTGATGAAATAGCTGCTTCCGGTAGTGCTGAGATTTATCTGGACCTGACACCCGGCCGAACGATTTCTCGATTAGTTTCGGAGCTATCAAAACCACAGGGCTCCAGAACCATGGCGAAACATTTACGTAATCGTGCCGGTATTGAAGGCGTAAAAGCGGGACTACTGAGAGAATTGCCTAAAAATATCTTTTCAGACAGTGCACACCTTGCCGCAACAATAAAAGCCTTACCATTAAAATTAGTGGCAACCCGCCCCATTGATGAAGCTATCAGTACTGCCGGTGGTGTTAAATTTGAAACTATGGATAATAATTTAATGCTTCGCTCAATGCCTGGCGTATTTTGTAGCGGTGAAATGCTCGACTGGGAGGCACCTACCGGTGGTTATTTACTGACGGCCTGTTTTGCTAGTGGCCGCGCAGCAGGGGAAGGTGTTTTATCTTGGTTGGAAAGCAAATAAGAAAAATTACCTCTTACCTCATACTCTTTATTGGACGAACCTAGGAGTGCATTGATTATTTTAAACTCACTCTAATTAATCAATGATAGGCAAATCGAAATAAAATGTACTACCCTTGCCTGGCTCTGTTTCAAAATCCAGCTGACCATTCATCCGCTCTACAATTTCTTTGCTTATCGTCAAACCCAAACCTGTACCACCGACTTTTCTCGTATCCGATGCATCACTTTGAGTGAATTTTTCAAATATTTTTCCTTGAAAGTCTACCGGTATACCTGGCCCACAATCCTTTACAAAGATTCGAATAACATTACTGTCATTCTCAATTATTCTAGCACCGACTTCGACATCTGAACCTGAAGGGGAAAATTTAGCCGCATTCGATAAGAAATTTGCCATCACCTGTTGAAAACGATTTTTATCAACCATCAGTTTTACGCTCTCCGGAAATTCAAGCAATACGAATTTCACTTTGTGTTTATCTGCATACGCCTCATTATCAGACACTGATTGACTTAATAGATCAGATATATACATCTTCTCAAAATGAAAATCCATTTTTCCTGTCGAAATTTTTTCGACATCAAGAATATCATTCACCAAATGGAGTAATCGTTCTGAGTTTCTGGAAATATTACTAAGCAATGTATCAACTTGATCTTTACTAATACTTTCTTTCGCATTTTGCAAAAGCTGAGACGAACCATAAATGGCTGTAAGCGGCGTTCGTAACTCATGACTCACCGTCGAAACAAATTCATTTTTCAAACGATCAACTCTATTTTCCTCAGTGATATCTTCTAATATTGCGACACCTCCTGATATATCGCCAGAAACGTCATGTATGCCACGGCAAGACATTCTAATTGGCTTGTTACTGTAAGAAAATATGGCTTCTGTTGAACCTTTATATTGACCTATTTCTCCTTGTAACGACGCTTTAATCGCGTTTAAAAAATCCTCATCCTGAATATGTGTTAATAAATTAATTTGGCGAAGAGATTCGTTATCAACCTCAATTAGTCCTAACGCCATGCTATTTTGAGAAGTGATTTCACCTGCAGGTGTGTAGTGTAAAATCCCTAATGGAGCCGAGTTAAAAATAGCGTGGTATTTTTCTTCACTTTGCTTTAGTGCCTTTTGCTGCTCTTCTGCATTGAATCGTAGTTTAATATTTTGGAAACTATTATTGTAATTTTTAACAGCTACGCTGTATAAAACAAAATAGTAAATTGTAACCATGCTTCCCATGGCTATGCCAAATTCATTACCTTCAATAATAAACTGAATAGCTAAAGGAGGAAGAGTACAAGTCAAAAATATAAGTATGGCGTGTTTAAAATAAGAAAGCGTACTAATGGCCCCTGCACTCATACCAGCAATAACAAAACCAAGAAAGGCCTGATGCTCAATTGATTGCGCAGGAAAAAGAAAAATACTTGCCCCACCCCAAACAACTGATGACATCAACACACCAAAGATATTAATGTAGCCCCAGCGCACATCATATGTCGACCACAGTTTTGAGCGTTTATACAATAGGTAAGCCATACCTCTATATGCTGTTGTGACAAGCAAACAAGCCAACCAAATACCCAGTATATGATGAGGTACAACCGAACGTTCAATATAAACTAGAATACTGGCGTTCACTAACGATACAATAGTAGAAAATGGCAGGGCAGCATAAAGTAATTGCACTTGCTCATTTAAAATAGCGGCATTTTGTTTCTTAGTTTTTTGCATAAAATACTATTACGTAAGAATCCCGAGCTGTAATTAAGAGCCGAAAAGATATCTTGGTTAGCGGTTCATGATTTATATTCTGTAGTCTTTTATCAGCAAATATGGGGACTTTCAGGATAGGGTCTCAATTAAGATATACCCACTTATTAAAAAAAGAATGTAGATGAGTGAAAACGAGATTAAAAGACCAAATACCATAAAAATTTAAATGATTTTTCGCTATTCACTATATGATATTGCGTCATAACAGTATTTAATGCTAGGCAGCCAGCGCTGTGGCCCGAGTAAAGTAAGGTGGTTTACATATTCGCAGCGCGTTCAGCTATACATTCATATTCGCCCATCTCAAACTCTCGGCAAACAAACGGTCGCCTATCATAGATAGTACACATTAGAGTATCTCGATCCAATGCAGCGCACCAGCCATCATCCAATTGCGCCATACTCCTACCACCTTGTTCATCGATCTCAATATAACGATCAGGCACTCCGGTATCAGTAATAAGCATAACTCGCAAACGACAACAACAGGCATCACAATTTGAGCATGTTATCTCTTTTTCTGGCAGGCTTTTAATTTTGATTATCATAAATCACTTTTTTAATTTCAAGGCTAAATAGAGTTGTTCAGCATAAAAATGCTTGATTTCAGGGATCAACAACTCAATTTGAGTTTTAGGTTGAATAACTCACTAAACAAACGACTCGCTTTACTTCATAACTAATTTAGTTTTCTAAAGTAGAAATTATAAACGACCTGACATAAAGACACTATAGGGGCCGTGAATAACGGAGATTATAACTTAAGGTTTATGATGGAACCCCTGTACGGGACAACACTTATAGTTCCATCTTCCATTCACAAAAATAACGACAATGTTTTTGTCTCATTTAATTGTTTTTATAATAACAACGTCCCCCGGATGAATTAAGTCGGGGTTTTTTATGTCGTTGTTATTTGCTATTTCAGGATAAAGATAAGGATTATTCAGGTATCGCTGTGCTAACCCCCACAATGTATCCCCATCGATAACATTATGCTTTACCGTATGTGTAAAAACCGAGATCGGTTCCGCGCTATTATTCAGAGATGGAGCAGATACTTCTTCTGCTGTAGAATGCTTATCCCCATCTGATCCGTTATATCGCCTTACTTCAATACTGACCTTCTCTGACTTAATAATCAGCACAACGGGAGAGGATTTTTCAATAACGATATTTTGATTTTCACGCTCGTAAAGGCCCGCCGACTCAAGGTCTGATACATTAGAGGATTCTGACACCAGTATGTCACTATCCGAATTTTCAGTCCCGTAAAAAATAACAATACCGCCCAAAAGTAAAACAGTAATAGCTGCAGCATATAAAACAGGCTTATTTTTTTTAAGTGAAACTCGCCCTCCCTCTTTTTCGGAAATATCAAGTTGTAAATTATAATTATCATCACGGAACGAATACGCCGCGTGTTCGTTTATCACCATTTCGCTTTCTTGTTCGTCTTCGGTTTTTGACCTGCTATTATCAGAATCCCCTTCGGGCACAATGAAATCGTCAACGTTAAAATCCTTATCTTCAACACGCCCCGCTATAATATCGCTAGCTTCACTAGCTGAAATATCAGGTAAAACAATATCATCAGTTTCTTCGTTATCGCTTACCAGCAAGTTTATATTTATTGGGTCTTGTTCTGGTACCCCTTCGATTTCGGATATATTAGGTTCAATTTTTTGAGCCTCTAAACTTTCACCTCCTAAACTTTCACTTTCTAAACTTTCACTTTCTAAACTTTCATTTTCCAAACAATCGACTTCTAAACCATCATCTTCTAAATTTTCCACGTCTAAATTATCAGCTTCCAATCCATCGATTTCTGCGCTATCGATTTCCGGAAAGTCAATTTCGTTATCCGTTTCGCTAACAACTTCATTCGTTATATTGGAGTCTTTCTCACCATCAATTTCGTTACCCTGAATAGATGAAGCATCTAATTCGCTAACATTAAGATTATCTGTTTCTATATCGTTTCCGATTACTGGCTCGTTGAACGTTTCATCATTTGCACACGCAGAAGAAATTACCGGAATATTTTCCTCTTTTCCGTCAGCGCCACTGAATAAGTCTCGAGATGCGTTTAAAAGATACTTTAAACTGGTGAAATAGACATGCTCCCCACCCACATCTGCCAGTTTATATGAGTCACTAGAAAATAACTTTTGAATTTCAGATGGAGACAAATCGGAGTTTTCGTTAATACTGTCAACCAAAAAGGCCACTGCCTTATCTTCGTCTAAATGTATCACCAATAAAACGGGGTTTTGCTCGCCTGTAGATTCCGCTAATTTGAATTTTATTCTAAGGTCTACCAGGCTTGTAGACTTTCCCTGATGGATAAAAGCCCCCATGGCATAATCCGGGGTAAGGGGAAGCTTGGCGGCTGGTCGAAGCGCCATAATACTTTGTACTTCTAAAGAGGATAGACCAATAGTTAACGGCCCTATTGCACAGATAAGAACAGAATCCGTATTCTCTTTAACTAGTGCATTCATAACTAACCCTTAATATGAAAATACGCAGAAAAATCCGCTATTCATTAGGTAGCTAGTCGTCTAAAACCCATTTATTTCCACATTTAAAAGGAAAACCTGATATATACCTCGCACTTTTATAGGAAAATTGACACATTTACCCTATAAATAATGAACACCCAAATATGATCATAATAATTTGATTTGTGAGAATTTTTGTATTTAGTTAAGCCTGAGCTATATTATAAATAACAACTTTAATCAGGAAAATTCATCTATGCTTCGTCTTCTTCTCCTATTCATTTCTGTCTCTTTACTCGGCGCCTGCGCTATATCTAAAGATATCGCTTATGATCTACCTTCAGGTGTTCTTGAAGGGCCAGAGACAACCGGTGAACGCTTTAAATTAAATACCGCCTATGCAATTGCCAGCGCACACCGGCCAATGGCTGGAAGTGTGGAGGTCAATACCGTAAGCGGTTCAATCACAGAAAAAGATACTTTAGATAAATCATACTCCAGCATTTTTCGTGTAGATCTCGGCCTTACCTCTCGTATCGATTTAAAATCGGATAATATGCTGAGCCTCGGTGATGTTGGCCCAAATCTCTACGGGGTCAAGATACAATTACTCGGTGACTCAGCATTACATAAAACCAAAGGGCTTAAATGGGCAGCCCTTTTTAAGGCAGGTAAAAATGACTGGAAAACTACTTTTTCAGTTAGTGGAAATACGGGAAGTATTAATATCGATATTCTAGCGATGGAGGCTGCATCTATCTTAGGGTATCGTTATTCTAATAAATGGCTCGCCTACACAACTCAAGTATATAGAAAGGTAACGGCTGACAGCCATTCTACCGCTTTGCAGACTAAATCATACGATGCAGAAATTTCATCAAGAAGTTTTAGTTTACTAGTCGGCACTGAATACACACGCAATAAAAATTCTCAGGTTCGCATGGAAACCGGTCTTGTGCACACACTAATGATTAGACCTAACATTTCTATGACGTCACCTTATTTTGGCATTGTCTTTAATAGAACCTGGTTTTGATCTCTCTGGAACTAATCTACTCCATATAATTACACCCACATAACCGACGATGATTAACCTTAGTCGTTATAGCAACGAGCGTTCATTTTCATTGCGACTCCCCCACTAGTAGCAGATAATAGACTGCCTATTTATTGCGTGAAACTTTAATATAACGGGAACAATATGCTAGAGACAGTACAGAGTAGTTTGATTAATTATGGCCTAAATGCAGAGTTTGCTGACATTACAGCGCGGCTTGTAACGATACTTTTCATTATTACTCTTAGTTTACTTGGTAATTTTATCGCAAAAAACTGGATACTGCGCACATTAAGCAAAATTATCAACAAAACTCAAACATCATGGGATGATACACTGCTCGAAACACAGGTATTAAATCGTCTGGCACATTTTGCTCCAGCACTTATTTTGTATTCACTGATTCACATTCCTCTTACTACTTACGATTTAGCTATTCAAGTTATTAATAACTTGATACTCATTTATATAATAATACTTAGCACTCGTCTAATTGATGCACTGCTTAATGCCGTTACCGAAATATTTCGTGTTAACGATGTATCCAAACAAATTCCTATTAAAAGTTTCACGCAAATATTAAAAATTATTGCGTATTTTATTGGTGCTGTTTTAATTGTTGCGATAGTGCTTAATAAGACACCAGTTTATCTACTCAGTGGTTTAGGTGCATTAACAGCCGTATTATTATTGATTTTCAAAGATACTATCCTGGGCTTTGTCGCCGGCGTTCAACTAATGGCTAATAGAATGGTCGCACGTGGTGACTGGATTGAAATGCCAAAACACGGTGCAGATGGTGACGTACTTGATGTCACACTCACCACTGTCAAAATACAAAACTGGGATAAAACCATCACCACCATTCCTACTTATCAGTTAATTAGTGAGTCATTTAAAAATTGGCGCGGCATGAGTGACTCTGATGGTCGTCGTATTAAACGTGCATTAAACATCGATTTGCAATCAATCCGATTTTTAGATGACACCCTTCTTCAACATTTAAAAAAGATTCAATTCATCACTGACTACTTACAACAAAAAGGAATCGATGTAGACCAATACAATAAAAAAATAGGAATTGACTCATCAAGTAAAGCAAATGGCCGGAACCTCACCAATATAGGTTGCTTTCGCGCTTATGTCCTTGCTTACTTAAAGGGTCACCCAATGATCAATCAGGAAATGACGTTATTAGTGAGACAACTAGCCCCTGCTGACAACGGCATTCCTATTGAAATATATGTTTTTTGCAAAGATAAGAATTGGGGTAACTATGAAAACATCCAGGCGGATATATTTGATCACTTACTCGCAGTTTTAACTGAATTTGATTTGTCCGTTTTCCAAAATCCAACAGGGCATGATTTTAGTAAACTGACGAGAAACTAATCCATAACCAAAAACAATAGTGGTTAAAAACTAAGTCGCAGTAAAAGTACGACTGCTGCGACATTCCCTCTCCTTGATTGAAACGACACTTACAATACTAGTATCCGCCCATAATTCGGTATAATTCCATCAATACGAAAAAAAACAAGTTAGCCCACCAACCTTTTGATATTAATAACATTTATTAAATAAAACCAAAAAATAGCTACTGTTTATCATCTAAAAGACAAGCAGCATTATACTAAGGAATATTTTCCAAATAAGTTAAGTTTTTCATTGAATAAGTCGACATACCAATACGTCCAAACGATTTATGAGACAGTTAATGAAAAAACAACAAGGTTCACGAATAAGAAAGTTTGCGCTTTTTCGTAGCCCGCGCACCAGTTTGCTCAGCCGATTAATTTATGCCTGCCTTGGTTTTGGCCTGTTTATGGGAGCTGTATTTCCTTTTTACGCCTATTTCTTCGTTGATTGGAAACCGGGAATGTTGCCCTGGTTCGTTGTGGGTTGTATAGGCGCTGGCCTTACAATTGGATTTGCGAATTTTTATATGGTTAACCAAATTATTGTGAAACCACTACGTCAGTTAAGGGATATTGCGACAGCCGTTTCAGAAAAGGATTTAACAGCAACGTGTAACATTAAAAGTGATGATGTTATTGGTGATATCTCTGATAGCACAAATTCAATGTTATGGATGTTTGAGAGTATTGTTAAAGAAGTTTCCTCGCGGACGTCCACTATGGCACAGTCTTCATTTTCTGTTTCTAGTTTTACACTTGCCGTATTAGAAAATGCAATCAATCAACAAGATGAGTCAAAAACATCCTCACAACAAATATTGTTAATGCTTCAAGGTGTTACTGATATAAATAATAGTGCTGTTGCTGCGGCTACTAATGCAACCGAAACAGAAAATAGTGCTAGTCAGGGTGGCAATGAATTACAGGAATCAATGAAATCTATTGCTGACTTAGCAAATGAGTTAGATGCAGCGTCAACTACAATGACAGCACTAGAAAAACGAAGTGATTCCGTTGGTGAGGTAGTGAAGGTAATTGGTGGAATAGCGGAACAAACAAATTTATTAGCTTTAAATGCGGCCATTGAAGCAGCCCGTGCTGGCGAACAAGGCAGGGGCTTTGCTGTTGTTGCTGATGAAGTACGCACATTGGCCTCCCGAACACGGGATTCAACTCAAGAAATTCAGTCAATGATTGAAGAATTGCAACGAGAAACAAAAATAGCAGTCACCAGCATGAAGGGAGCGAAAGAAACAGCTCATCACAACACTGAAACCGTCTCATCTGTTGCCACAAAACTATTAGGTATTATCGATGCTGTGGCAAATATTGCTACAACAAATCGGCAGATAGAATCAGCCTCTGCAGAACAAAAACAATCAAATGAAACTGTTAATGCATCAGTTCAAAATATATTAAATATGTCAGAGTCTGTTGTGTCGGACGCGAATAAATCATTAAAAGAAGTCAATCAACTTATTGACCTAACGGGTGAATTACAGGAAATGATTGGCGAATTTAAGCTTAAGGGTTAGGTTGCAAGGCCTAACTTTTCACATAGCAAATAAAACTCGGAATAATCTAGAGTTGGCGCCGCATTATTCCAGGTTGTAGGCTTGCTCTCCTGAACTTTTTGACACGATGAATCTACCGCCAGCCTACATACCTATGCGCCAATAAACACAACAATAAACACAACAACAAAAAGAACTCCGGTTCCGGCTATTTTATCGCTCTACACTTGTCTCAAGTGCAGTCACGATTACATTAATCTTTCTTTGCGGCCTTTTTCTTAGCCACTTTTTTCTTAGCGGCGACTTTCTTGGCAACGACTTTTTTCGCAACTGCTTTTTTCTTCGCTACTTTTTTCGGCGGCTCACTGACCACCCATGTATTACCCACAAAAGTGGCTTCCCAGCCTGTTGCTTTGCCGTCTTCTTCTGTCATGACATACTGTTCTTTTGTCTTGCGACGAAAGCGTATTACGGTATCACGACCTTTGTTGTCTTTTACTGGCGCATCACATAAGTATAGGTGCTTTGGATCAAGTTCTGCCTGATGAGGTAAAATTTCTCTCACCAACGGTGGGCGTGTTTCGCGTGATTTTGGAAAAGCACTAGATGCGAGAAAAATACCTGCCGCACCATCACGTAATACAAAGTAACCGTCAGATTTTTCACAAGGTAACTCGTTCATGTGAACGGGATCTGCTTTTGGTGGTGCAACTTCGCCACTGCGTAATAACTTGCGCGTATTTTTACATTCTTCGTTAGTACAACCAAAATATTTACCAAATCGTCCAGTTTTGAGCTGCATGTCGGCGGTGCATTTATCACATTCAACCACGGGACCTTCGTAGCCTTTGATACGAAAGGTGCCGCTTTCAACTTCATAACCCGTGCAATCTGGGCTGTTACCACAAATATGCAGCTTACGTGTTTCGTCAATAAGATAGCTGTCCATAGCAACATCACATTTTGGGCAGCGGCGACGCTTAAGCAAGGCTCGCGCTTCGCTTTCTTCATCAGCGTCAGCATCAACCGCTTCATCACCTGAAATTAAGTTCATGGTGGTTTTACAGCGTTCTTTCGGTGGCAAGTTGTAACCTGAGCACCCAAGAAACACACCTGTCGCACCTGCTCGAATTTGCATATGACGACTACAGGTCGTGCATTCAAGATCGGTTGCAATGGGGTCATTACCACGCATACCGTTTTCATCACTATCTGCACGCGTTAACTGCGATGTGAAATCCTCATAAAAAGCATCAAGCACATCGTGCCAATCGCTCTTGCCAGTCGCAATTGCATCCAGTTTTTCTTCCATCTTGGCAGTAAAACTGTAATCAAGTAATTCACCAAAATTTTCAACTAAGCGCTCGGTTACAATATCGCCGATCTTTTCCGCATAAAAACGACGGTTTTGCACAGTCACGTAACCACGATCTTGAATGGTTGAAATAATCGCGGCATAAGTTGATGGACGACCAATGCCTCGTTTTTCCAATTCACGTACCAGCGATGCCTCACTAAACCGAGCTGATGGTTTAGTGAAATGCTGAGACGGGTCTAGTTGATTTAAACTCAACACATCACCTTCGGCAACTGCCGGCAGGATAATGTCATCTTTACCTTTTGATTGTGGTGGCTGTACTTTTGTCCAACCTTCAAATATCACTACTCGACCCTTGGTGCGCAGTTCAAATCCAGCAGCATCAACAGTGATAGTCGTCACATCAAACTTGGCCGCCGGCATTTGACAAGCAACAAACTGACGCCAGATGAGCTCATAAAGCCGAATAGCATCATCATCAACCTTTTCCAGGTCAGATTTCATGGTATACACATTCGAAGGTCGTATGGCTTCATGCGCCTCTTGAGCACCTTCTTTACTACTGTATGCAATCGGATTTTCAGGTAAATAATCTTTACCGTATTTTTTTTCAATAAACTCTCGTGCAGTTGCTACAGCTTCAGCACTCAAATTGGTTGAATCTGTACGCATGTAAGTGATGTAACCAGCTTCATAAAGTCGCTGTGCCATCATCATTGTTTTCTTGACGCCGAAATTTAATCGCGTGCTAGCAGCTTGTTGTAATGTTGAGGTGATAAAAGGTGCTTTGGGCTTGCTGGATGAGGGTTTTGTTTCGCGCTTTACAATGTTGTAATCAGCTGACTGCAAAATAGCCAATGCTGTATCTGTTTCTTCTTTACTTGTCGGTCGAAAATTTTCATCATTTTGTTTCATTACCTGCATACGCAAGTCTTCGCCCGATTGCTTACCGGAAGCTGGCGTAGTTAAATCAGCGTACACATCCCAATATTCATCAGGGTTAAACGCGTGAATTTCACGCTCACGTTCAACGACTAGTCGTACTGCAACAGATTGCACTCGACCGGCAGAAAGACCTCGTGCTAGCTTTTTCCATAATAGCGGTGACAGCATATAACCAACAACACGGTCAAGAAAACGTCGTGTTTGTTGTGCGTTGACCTGATCCTGATCAAGTACAGTTGGATTAGCAAACGCGTCTTGAATGGCTGTTTTGGTAATTTCATTAAAAACAACGCGTTTAAATTCTACATTTTTATCGCCAATTGCCTGAGTAAGGTGCCATGCAATGGCTTCCCCCTCTCTATCCAAATCCGTTGCGAGATAGATAGTGTCGGCGTTTTTTGCCAGCTTTTGCAGCTCTGCAACTACTTTTTCTTTACCGGGCATAATCTCGTAATGCGCGTCCCAATTATTCTCTGGGTCTATCCCCATTCGATTAACCAGTGCGATTTTTGAGCGCGCCAACTTGGCTTTTTCGCGTTTAGCGGGCGTCATTTTCTTTGCTTCAACTGCCAGCTTAGCGCGTGCCTTTGGGTCCATAGCCGAAGCGGCCGATGCACTACCGCTAGTAGGTAGATCGCGAATATGACCGACACTGGACTTCACAATAAAATCCTTACCCAGGTATTTATTAATAGTCTTTGCCTTTGCAGGTGACTCGACTATAACCAGTGATTTTCCCATATTTGTATCTATTTCCAGTTTATTAAATGAAAGCCGCTGTATGTCGGCATTTCTGCGGCGCTATTTTATACGCTTTAACACCACTTGCAGTCAAGGACTACACATGGCTCACCGTATTTTATAACGCGTTTTGTTTTGGCTTTCCCAAATAACCGTTAGGTAATGGCGCTGACGGAGGAATCTGATGTGGGCAAAAAACAACCATATTGATTGCGATTTACTCACAAAACAGCACTAGGGTAAAACAATGTATAAATCAGATCCAGCCCCACAGGCACAAACAATAACAAATATAACTCAAGTTTCGATATCTAAATTTGTTGTGACTACTCAGCGTATTCATCTTTTACCTCATATCTGCGTTGTTTTCGTACTCAATCGGTCACATATTTTTTTCCATCTGTCAGTAGCTCTTCATCCGTAGCTATCTGCACCCACAAGCGGTTCTCAGCACCTCTGAGACCAGTTCAGATAATTCACGCTAATAATCACTACTCGCCCATCCAACGACATATGAAAAAATGACGCTTACCTAAACAAATGCCTTTTTTATTTAACTCAAGGACTCATAACGAATAGCTTGCCACTCTTCATGCTGGAAATAAAGTACCTGGCTTATTTTCGTTTAGCCAAGGAACTACTGACTTACTGCCAGAATATAGAAGAAGAATGCTTAGGACTAAATTGCTTCTGTAAAGTTCATTACCGGAAATTAACACCAAAATAATCTTTCACATCTCACACTCTACCGCTTTCGAAATATGCCTATATGACTCCATCATGACATTTAACCCTCTTATATACCGTGCAATTTTTCTAAGCTCTATCTTTTATTTCAAATTCAAAATCTGAAGTTCGCACAATACCCAAAGCCAGTTCGAGATACTGATCCGGTAGTGCTATTAATTTGCGCTTGGTAAGATCCAGCCAGGCCCCATCAACGGTCACAGTCGCCGCAACCTTTCCTTCATCTTTAAAAAACTCATGAAAAAACGTCCAGCGCGAACCATCAGGCCGCATTCGTTTTAACTTGACGTTAACTCTAATTCTGTCATCCATCCCAATCTCACGAAGAAAGAGTGCTTCTTCACGAAATAAAACTGGACCAATTTTCAAACTGGATAAAGTAATAACATCCATACCAATTTTTTTTAACAGTTGTACACGTAAATGAGCTGCATAGTCGTAATAGGCCGAATGACGCATATGTTGATTAGCATCTATATCAGCCCACCTTACATCAAATGATAAGTCCAGCGCCTCCACAGGCCACCCTCCTTTAAATATTGATAACAAAATATAAAACCAATGAATTACTACAATGAAACATCATAGTCAGAAACATTTACGCTATGCAAGAGATAGAAATATTGAAAACTGCAAGAAGAGCCCTACAGATTAATTTTACAGAATGACGAACTACTTTAAAGCAAAATCTGCCAGCCAAATAATTTGACTAGCAGATTTAAGTCATAAAACTAATTTACTACTTTTATATAAAATCAGATGTAGTTTTCACGTTCGCTTCCACTACGACTGAATTATTAATAATGAAATCGATTGCTTAAACAGTCTCGGCGGTATCTAAATCAGACTGACAAGTAAGACCTAACGTATAAGTAACAGTTTCCAAATACAACTTATTTTATAGGATAAGTCACACTGCCTAATTGCTTATTTGATGGACCATTAATAGTTTGGGGGTCTATTAATAGTGGCAGTAGTTGGCGACCAAAGAGCCTGTCCAGTCGCTTCTAAAAAGGTAAGATAAACCCTCAGGTCAAACTCCAATTGGTGATAGTCCGGCTCCATATGCCTGCACAGTCGATAGAAGTTTTTGTTATGGTCGGACTCCTTAATGTGTGCGAGTTCGTGAACAACTATCATTCTCAAAAACTCTATGGGCATATCTTTAAACATCGTCGCCACGCGAATCTCACGCTTGGCTTTTAGCTTTCCACCCTGCACCAGTGATTTACTGGTATGTGTACCCAGTGCTTCATGGGTGATATGCAATTTACTATCAAAGGCGACCTTGCTAAGTTGCCCAGCATTACGCAAATACATCGCCTTGAGCTCCGACACATAGTCATAAAGTGCCCGGTCAGTGCGCACGGCATGCACAAGGGGATATTTCTGCAATAAATTGTCGGCCAGCAGTCCTCGCTCGATTAACTGCCGAGCTTGCAATACCAGCGTATCGGGATATCCTGAAAGGTAATTTGGTGATAATTTAGGGCGCATAAGGGGGGGGCTTGAACTT
>JAOTSL010000149.1 GCA_029864945.1 Gammaproteobacteria bacterium | reverse complement strand
CCTTTTGAGCTTATCGATCATAGCATCGATGTCAGTGTCATTAATTTCTGCAGTGGCTTTTTCAATTTTGATATCAGCAATATCGCTGATTTTAATCTCAGGGTACACTTCAAATATTGCGGTATATTTGATGCCTGTATCCGTTGCAACCTGATTTTCAATTGTTGGCGTTCCGGCAGGTTTTAGCTTTTCATTAGCAACAGCTTCATAAAAACTTGAGCTGATAGCATCACCAGTGACTTCCTGACGCACTTGCTGGGAGTATTGCTTCTCAACAACTGACATTGGTACTTTACCAGGACGAAAACCTTTGAGCTTCATTTTGGGCTGCATGGACTGTAAACGTTTTTTTACTTCACCTTCGACTTGGTCTAAAGGGAGCTCAACAGTCATGCGCATTTCGAGGCCCTGAGTGGCTTCAACAGATACCTGCATAATTAAACCTCTTAAATATGTTTTTTAAATTTATTAACAATACACGCTTATTGACAACAATTTAGAATAAAAAGTCTAATAAGCGTTTCTGATTGCTTTTTGGAGCACAGCTTAAACCTGGAATATTAAGGTTAAACCATGAAAGAAATGGTACGAAAGGAGAGACTCGAACTCTCACAGGTTACCCTACTGGAACCTAAATCCAGCGCGTCTACCAATTCCGCCACTTTCGCATTTATTTGGAGCGTGATTATAGCTGTTTAAACATTTAACGCAAAGCTTAATACATACTTTTTTAACTTTTTACCCAATTATTTTACGATCGATTAATTTACGGAGAATAAAAGCACTTTTAGTCAGCCGTCAAACCGATCAACTCGTTACTTTAACCTAGATTAATCAGTTGATCCACGATTTATAGCACAATCATTTGATTCGCTTAGCTATATGAAAAATGTTTGATTCACCAACCAGGTGAACGCAAAAAATTTCATTACGCTAATCAAACCAACTGCTTGCACTCTAAACGCGCGTCCAATTGATTATTCTAGGTTTAACTAACCGTCGAGGAAACAGTCAGTTTTTTATACTGAACAAAAAATATCACTGAAATTAATAAGGCTGCTACGGCCATGCCTGATGCAATATCATAGGTTCGAGCAGCACCCAAGCTATCCCAGCTAATTCCGCTGTAATAGGCACCTATTGCACCACCTGCACCAAAACTCAAGCTTGAATATAAAGCCTGTCCTCTGCCTTGCAGGCTCCCGGGAAAAAACTCATGCACGAGATGAATAGAGGCAGCGTGATAAACGCCAAAACTTGCCGCGTGAAGCAACTGCGCCAGCAATAGCACAACGGCAGAATCTGCATAATGACCAATCAATACCCAGCGAATAGCAGTTAACGCCAGCGCCACCATTAATAATTTACTCGCCCCCCAACGCGGCAATAGACGATGCATAACCATAAACACCACAACTTCAGCCAATACACCCAACGCCCACAATTGACCAATAATTGTTCGGGAGTAACCATTATCCTCTAGATAGATAGAAAAAAATGCGTAATACGGTCCATGACTAGCCTGTAACAATAGGCAAATAACAAAAAAGAGAATTATGTGCGGTTTAAACAAAACATTTTGTATGCTTTGCTGCCTTCCCAATACCTTCTGCGAGGCCTTATCCGGCGCAAGAAAACTAAAAAACCAGATAAGTATAAGAAGCACTAAAATAAAACCTGGCAAAATTCCAACACCGTAATACTCTAGCAATGAACCGAGCAACGCTACCAGTAACACGAAACCTAAGGAGCCCCATAGTCGAATCGCACTATAGCGATGTGTGTTTTCACCGAGATGTGAGAACGTAACTGCTTCGAATTGAGGTAAATTTGCATTCCAGAAAAAACTGAAACCAAACATACATAACATCAACCAAGCATAATCGTAAGAATAAAATATTCCGGCAAAACAAAGAATGGAAAACAAAGATGCAATACGAATGATTAACATGCGCTTGCCCGTACGATCGGCAAGCCACCCCCAAATATAAGGCGCAATTAATTTTGTGCCCATAATAACAGCGAACACATTGGCAATTTGCTGGGAAGAGTAACCATTCGACTGTAGAAATAATCCCCAGTAGGGAAACAATGCGCCGACACTAGCAAAATAAAAAAAATAAAAACCGGACAGCCGCCAATAGATCTTGTCTTTTAGCTGCATGTCATAATACACACAACATCTTACTCATTTCTCATCATTACTTTGGCGCAGCCGGCACCACGGGCGTTTCAGACTGAACGTCAAAGTTTTGTGCGCGTTGTCGTAAAACGTGATCCATTAGCACCATCGCCAACATTGCCTCCGCAATAGGTGCTGCGCGTATCCCTACACAGGGATCATGTCGACCATGAGTGACAACCTCAATTGGCTCGCCTTTAGTATTTATACTTTTCTCAAGTAGCCTCAAACTTGAGGTTGCTTTTAAGGCGATTGACACCAGAACATCCTGCCCGGTAGATATGCCACCCAATATGCCACCTGCATTATTGGACAAAAAACCTTCCGGCGTGATCGGATCACGATGCACGGTTCCTTTTTGCTCAACCGAATCAAAACCAGCGCCGATCTCAACCCCTTTTACAGCATTAATACTCATCATTGCATGTGCAATTTCAGCATCCAATCTGTCAAAAATTGGCTCTCCCAAACCAACAGGCACACCAGTGGCCACAACATTTACTCTTGCGCCTACGGAGTTACCTTCCTTTCGCAGTGCGTCCATATACGCCTCAAGCTCAGGTACCTGGGCTGCATTTGGAAAGAAAAAGGGATTTGTCTCAACGTCATCCCAATTAAATGCTGAACATTTAATTGGGCCTAGCTGAGAAATATAACCCCGTATTTCGATACCATATCTTTCACGCAAATATTTTTTTGCTATGCCACCACCCGCTACACGAATAGCTGTTTCTCTAGCGGATGATCGACCACCACCACGGTAATCTCTGAAGCCATATTTTTGCTGATAGGTATAATCTGCATGACCTGGTCGAAAAGTGTCAGAAATATTGGAATAGTCTTTTGAGCGCTGATCGGTATTTTCAATTAAAAGACCAATCGGTGTTCCTGTGGTTTTACCCTCAAACACACCGGACAAAATACGCACCTGATCTGCTTCACGTCGCTGAGTTGTATGCCGTGAAGTGCCTGGTTTGCGTCGATCAAGGTCATTTTGCAAATCTTCTTCGGTTAACGGCATCCCAGGTGGGCAACCATCAATAGTCCCACCAAGTGCTGGACCATGACTTTCACCAAATGTGGTTAGCGTGAAAAGTTTTCCGTATGAATTTCCTGACATATACTGTTCCGAGAATTAGTTTTAAGGTAAAGGTTTTAAGAAAAATACTGAATCAACTGATCACGACTCAACATAAACACACCGCTACCGCCGTGCTCAAAATCGAACCAGAAAAATGGCACGTCGGGAAAGGCCTCTTCCAGAGCGACATCACTAGCCCCCACTTCAGCAATTAATACACCGTTGTCGGTAAGGTGATGCGCAGCAGTTTCCAGAATAATTCTTATTGCGTCCAGCCCATCGGCACCAGATGCCAATCCCAACACAGGCTCATGTTGAAACTCATTAGGTAATAGAGACATTTCCTCAGCATCTACATAAGGTGGATTGGTCACGATTAAATCGTACTTTTTACCATCTAAATTACTGAATAAATCAGATTTAATAAGATTAACCTGGTCTTCCATACCATGCTTTTCAACATTTATGGTCGCCACCGCCAATGCGTCGTCAGATATATCAACTGCATCTACATCTGCATCAGGTAAGACGTGTGCGCAGGCAATTGCAATACAGCCGCCACCGGTACACATATCAAGTACGTTATGAATGCCTTCAGCCTCCATCCACGGAGAAAATTCTGCATTTATTAGTTCAGCAATAGGAGATCTCGGTACGAGTACTCGGCTATCCACATAAAATTTGTGGCCAGCAAACCATGCTTCATGCGTAAGGTACGCAGCAGGAACACGCTCTGAACTGCGGCGCTCGAACAAATCCAGAATATCGCCCTTTTCTTGAGTCGTCAGCCTGGCATCCATGAAGTGACCGGGTAAATCATTCGGTAGTCTCAACACATATAAGGTGAGCGCCGTTGCTTCATCCATTGCGTTGTCTGCACCATGACCAAAATATAGGCTTTCTGTAGTGAATAATGTAATACCATAACGAATTAAGTCACGAATTGTGAATAACTCATCAATAACACCATTATCAATTCCCTGGGTATTTTTCATGTGCTTTAGCCTGGCCATTTATAGTTGTTTCATAGGGTTTAATGCCACCTATATCTGACGCGCATTTTACACGAACGGCTTTATTATCCTAGAAAAATAACCTAACTGCGAATTCATGAGATAAGACCTATCATATCAACAAGATACAACTCCGTCATTTAAGTGACGGTAACACCCACTTTTAATAACTTACCCAATTACCTCTTAAAAACTGCTTAATTTTAATCCCAATTTGCCGATAATGTGAAGAGATGTGTGTTTTCACTTAATAACGTATCTACTCAGGGTATCTAAATTTTGTTTCAGAAGGATATTACTTCCGTACGCAGAGTATGAGTAATCGAGTGCGGCAATAGCATTCTTCCGAGTCAAATGATGAGTTCACTGTGTACTTACAGACAGGAAATCATGGAACAAATAGGACGTTACCAAATCATCGAAAAAATAGGCTTTGGCGGTACAGCCATTGTCTATAAAGCACGTGATCCTAAAATTTCTAGAGCCCTCGCCATTAAGGTGTTGCGCCAGGAACGCTGCCAGGACAAAGAGTATCGTAGACGTTTTTTGCGCGAAGCTAAAGCGGTCGGGGTATTGTCTCACCCGAATATCGTCACAATATATGACGTGGGCGAAGTGGACAACACACCTTATATCGCCATGGAGCTACTCGAGGGTAAAACCCTTGATGAAGTAATGAAAGCGGAAAATAAGATCCCTCTTAATGATTCATTGAACTGGGGCATACAACTGGCGGACGCACTATCGTACGCACATTCAAATGGCATCGTACACCGCGATATTAAACCCAGCAACATTGTATTATCCAAAGACAGCAACGCTATAAAAATAACCGACTTCGGTATCGCCTATCTTGACGAAGCCGACGTAACTCAGCACACTCAGCTCGGAGAAGTATTAGGTACGCCTCAATACATGTCGCCCGAACAGGTGCTGGGCAAACCTGCGGATGCTCGCTCTGATCTTTTTTCCGCTGGCGTCATATTGTACCAATTGCTGACAGGACAAAAGCCTTTCCAGGCGGATACACTCGCCACTTTATTATTTAGAATTGCGACAGAGAATCCAGAACCCATAGGGCAAATAGCGCCAGAATTACCCGGCGTATTAAAACAAACCATAGACAAACTGCTAAAGAAAAAACCTGAAAAACGATTCCAGTCTGGTGCAGACCTAAAACATGCACTACAAACAGCACTTAACGATATTAACGAAGCTAAACACGCAGAACAAAATAAACACACATTACCAATAAAGCTAAAGTGGTCTTTAATTATGGGATTGATAGTGGCAACAACACTGACAGTATGTGGCGGATATTTTTACTATTTACAACAAAATACCGCGCTATCACAGGTATACAGTTATGGTGCATCACTGAGCAAATTTATCGCCTCAGAAAATGCCGAAGAAGTTCTGAGTGAAGACTGGGCCAAAATAGAATTGTTTATACAAGATAACGTGACGAACGAAGACCTGAAATATTTAAAAATAACTGACCACAACAACATCATTCGTGGCAGTAACTTTGATACTGAAATTAGCACAACATATAAAAAGATTACAAACCCTCTGCGCGTAGAAGACTTTTCGCAAGTTACAATGACTCATTATTTACACAAAAACGAGTTAACACTGGATTTATCTGCCCCTATTCTCTTTCAAACTACAGAGGTTGGGCGCGTTCATCTTGGGCTTTCACAAAAATCCGTAGAGTTATTGTCACGGCAAATGCTGTGGGCGCTGGCTATCATCGCCATTACCACTATTTTAGCTGTCAGTTTTGCCACCTATATTCTCGGGAGACAAATTGCACGACCCATTACAATATTAAATAAAGCAATGTTGGAATTGGAATCCGGCCACTACTCTTACCGAATAAGCACCGAAAGACATGACGAGTTCGGCCAGCTTTTTTCCAACTTTGATAACATGGCTGTCAAAATACAGGAAGAAGATGAAAAAAAATCAACCAATACTAAATAGTCATCTCCTTATTATTTTCATCTTCTGGTTTTCACTACTACTATCTGGTTGCGCTGGAGTGAGCATCTCACACGATTCACCTCAAAGTGGCGATCAAAAGCTACCCAAACTAACATTTGCAAAAGATGATGAATTCATCGTGCTCGTCACAACAGAAAATGACTCACTGGAATCATTAGCAAAAAAATACCTTGGCGACAAAAACAAGGCCTGGGTAATTTCTGATTTTAATGGCATTAATAAAATAGTACCAAGACGTGAAATTGTTATACCACTACAATCACAGAATAATACAGGCGTCACTGTAAAAGGAATTCAAAGCATCCCTATTTTATGTTACCACCGCTTTGGAGAAGGGCGTACAAAACTTGCGGTATCCGAGAAAAACTTTACACAACAAATGCAATACCTGAAAGATAATGATTTCAACGTTATCCCATTGAGTGATGTCTATGGCTTTTTACAAAATAAAACGCCACTACCAAAAAAATCAGTTGTTATTACCATTGACGACGGATATAGATCAACTTACGATACAGCCTTCCCTATTTTAAACTCATTTAATTTTCCAGCGACCCTGTTTTTATATACTGACTTCACAGGAGCCAGAGATGCTATCAGTTGGAAACAGGCAAAAATAATGAATAAATCAGGATTGATTGATATTCAACCTCACTCTAAAACCCATCCCAATATGTCACTTAAAAAATATAATGAATCACAGGCCGATTACCAAACCAGAATTATTGAAGAAATTAAAAACCCGGGGAAACAAATCAAAAAACGCCTAAAATATAATATGTTTTCCTTTGCATACCCCTATGGTGATACAAATAAAATGGTTATTGATTTCCTAAAGAAAGATGAATACAAATTAGCCGTAACCGTACAGCCAGGAACCAACACCGCCTTCGCTCACCCTTACATGCTACAAAGAACAATGATATTTGGCGACCAGAGTATAAATGATTTCAGTAAAGCACTGGTTGTATTCCAGGACAAAAACCTGAAGTAATGAAACTCAACAATAGTTTTTTTCCATTTTTTTCCCTGATACTCGTATTAAGTGCCTGTACTAATACTCACATTCCCTCTCAGGCAAACATGCCCGTTGACCACATCAACATCCAACACCGAAAAGATATTGCAAACCAACTTTTTAAACAACATGATTATCATAAATCACTGGTTCAATGGAAAATTCTTCGTAGCATTCAACCCGACAACCCTCAATATAAAAATCGAATACGTGTTCTTGGTGCATTAATCAAAAGACGATTAAAGATCCACTTAAACAATGCGAATAAAGCATTTGATAATAAAG
>JAOTSL010000278.1 GCA_029864945.1 Gammaproteobacteria bacterium | reverse complement strand
CCTCACACAACAGAGCGTCCTCAGTATTTTCTAATGATGAAATGAGTCTGAACGAGGCGGCTTTTCCCGATACTTAAAATATGGTCCCTAGGCTAATCTGTAGCCCCACAGGCCGATGATTGTTTTTTGAGCGCGCGCGAATATCTCAGAAAATAATTGTTGGCCTGTGGGGCTGCAGATCAGTCGAAGTTGAAACAAAATATTGAACGCTCTTGCTTGCTAAAATGCGTTCAATATTCATTTTTTTTACAGGGCGTTAATTTCTCGCTCATCAATAATTTTAAAAAGTAATCGACGCGCTGTTTGAAGCTTCTCTGCCGATTGATTATCTGTGATTTCAAAAGCAATCTTGTCCATTATTTCAAAGCTAGCACCATCTTTCAAATATTTTTCTGCTTCCGGCAGTGACTTAAGCTTATCGTAGGGTGTCATCATATTCTTGTATGGATATTTTTTTCGTTCTTTTCCTTTTGAATCAATGATTGTTTCAGAAAAGAAACAAGGCCGGTGATAATTAATATGAGGATTTAAATGTTTCTGATTAAACTCATTAATCAGTCCAGCGCATTTTTGAGGGATGTGGTGGTAGCCAAGTATTTTCCTAACAATCGAACAATTTTTGCTTTCGGCCAGCGCATTGTCATTCGAGTGTCGTGGCCTTGACTTTGTAAATTCAACAAACAGTTTTTTCAATAATTTCTCTACGTTTTTATTAATGTATTCGCTGCCGTTATCGGAATGAAAACTGATAATTTTGAATGGAAAAAAACTCAATATATACTGTAATACAGGGATTAAATACTGCTCGCTAATTTTTTCTACCGTGCAAACAACTTCAAACTGCGTCACCTCATCAACCGCATTAATGTGATAAACACCTTTCACTTTATCCTGATCTCCTTGATGCACTGTATCAATACGAAGATAACCCGGTTGGCCCTCGGGTTGTGGTTTACGTCGCTCGCCTATGGTTGAGGATTTAGGTTTTGTTTTTTCGAAGTGCCGTCTTATTCCGGTGTACGTTTTAGACTTTCTTAGATTATAAATATGGCTGACAGAGATCCTACTTATACGTTCGTATTCTGTTTCGCCAAAAATGTGGTACGCTCGCTCGCAGAGCTTCTTAATGGCATTGCCACACGGGGTGTCGTGCCTTTCATCCATCCGCGCAATCAAGCGGATGTCAACCGCAGTATATTTTCCTTGAAAGCCCGAAGACATGGCAGGGCTATATTTGATATAGCCAGTGTCTCGGTATTGCTTTATTAGTCGAGAGATTTGTTGTCTCGAGTAACAACTGACCTTAATTAAATAGCGAATGAACGTACCCTTGTCGGCCTTATTAAGCCTCAGGTAACCAAAGCGTACCAACTCACGTTGAATCCATTGGTAGCGCTCTGTCTTGCTCGTCGTAAGTTTGAAAATGACGGCTTGAGTGCCATCCATAAATTGAGAAAGTTGCTCAATGGTGGTTAATTCTTCTAGTTTCATGATCGTCTTCATCCGGTGATGATGAGCGATTATTAACCAAATGTAACTGCTTCAGACTCATTTCATGTTAGAAACACTTCCTTCGTTCAGACTCATTTCATATTGGAAAAGGCTTCCTCTTGTGTATTCATTAGCAAGTCTTTATAGTGCCTAGCAATTAATAAACAATGGCTCCGCTCTTAATAATGAAGTCTCAATCTGTATGTGCGTTAATTTTCTGCGTGTTCTCATCCACGGTTTTTGCCGAGCCTGAAGAAAAACCGACACATTGGTGGTCAGGTTACTCGTTAGATCTCGGCTTAACTGTTCAAGAAACCTCATTAACGGTTAGTGATACCGATGATCGAGAGTTAGGCATACTTACGGGAAAGATGGGTTCTTCTCCATTTTTCAACCTTGGTAGTCCTTATAATTATTTCTCCGAAGGCAACTTTGGATATAACTATCAATATGGTTATTCCGCTTTTTCTATGACGACACAAGAAGTTAATGCGGAAGATGTTGATTTAGGAACATCCGTAAAAGGTAATTTTTTTTACGCTATGCCGGTGTTTTTTTATAACTTTGGTACAAAGCATTTTAGTAAAAAAGGTAAAGGGCACTCATTTAAAATAGGAACGGGTATTGGTCCTGGCTATTTAACAGCCAATGGCGATATTCAACTTACAAATACAGACAACAGTACTCATCAATTCAATATCAAAGATAAGCATGCACTGACACTCGCAATATATGTGTTATTTGATTATCGAATTAATAACTGGGTGTTTCGCGCAGGAGGTGGTGGGCCAAAAACGTATAGCCACGGATTGCAATATAACTTAATGGATTTTGCTATGGATGTTGGTTATGCTGTCAGATTTTAATAATAAACGTATTCGTTTATTAACTCTTTTGCTATTAAGTACTTTTATTTTCCCCTGCTGGGCGTTT
>JAOTSL010000148.1 GCA_029864945.1 Gammaproteobacteria bacterium | reverse complement strand
AAATAAAAACCTGAGTAACTTTCACAGCTTTACCTTTGGTAGATGGTATTACAAAGATTCAATAGTGATAAATACGTTTACTATCGTGAAAAACATGATGAGATATAAGCTTATCGACTATTGAATATTATATTGACCGCCAATAGAAACTTTATAACGATCATATTCATATCTGGTGTCTTGAGTTTGAACTTTCCATAATAGAACTTTGAAAAACAAATTCATGTGAGAACTATATTCATATTTTAGGGTGTTAGCCATTTTCATATAGGTGTAAGTGTTTTTTCCGGCAACAGGGTTATCGAAAGCAAACGCGTTAGGGTAGTATCTGTTACGATACGTCAACAAACTTCGTATGCGAAAATCCCCTTTCTTAAGAATTACCTTCAAATCCACCTGATCTTCAGAGTAGTCATTATAACCCACATGAACATCCTTGCGAAACACTTTTGAGTACCCCAACGAACCAATCCATTTTTTACTTATACGCTGTCGAAAACTAGTGTTAACTGTATGATATTTATATTTTAATAATGGGCTTAACGAAGATAAGAATCCATCTAATCGACGGGCGTGCCTATCACTGTAGTCATTATTAGAAAATTGATAACCTAATCCCAGAGTGGTGCGTTTTTTTAGACGATATTTAATATCCGAATCAAATTCAGAAATCACTTGATCGTACTCAGCAACAACAGTCGTATCAACATAATCTCGTTTCTCAATCAATAAAGATGCTGCGCCTTTAAATTTTCCAAATTTAGCTTTATATTGAGTCTTAGCCCCATATTTTTTATATTTATACTTGTCTGAAATACTAAACTGGCCAGAGGTTTTACCCATACCCGAGTCTCTATCTGTATAGTTTTCTGAATGATTCCCTGCGTAAAAACCAACATTAATTTCTCCAGCTTCATTCAACTGACGTTCGCCAAAAAGATCGACATCTATACTATACTGATTAGCATTACGTAAGGTTTCGTTTTGGTAAAAATCCCCTGCTGCGCTAGCCTTAATACCTACCAAATTTTCCGCCATTTGTCTCTCATAGGAAAGACTAGAAGAAATTGGAAAATAAAATCCACGCCTAACAATTGGTATAACAGAAACAGGCCCAGTTTTTTTACTGAAATAATCGTTATATGTATGATCTGGTGAGCGATACACATTACTGTCGAAACTCAACAATCCCAGCTTTAGAGAAGAATTGAGAGGGCTGACAAGATTAGTGTTATCTACAGCAAGTGCATTATTCCCACACATGCTTGAAAAAAGAATAAGTGCGGATAATGGTATTTTTCTTTGGCCCAAAAGCGTTAATTTAATCAAAATAGATACCCTCCCTAATGTAAGTTTCAAAACGAATCATATAAATTTTTAACCATTTTATTGCCTGGGTCCAACTTAAGTGCTTTTTTTAGTTCCATTTTAGCATCATTGATTCTACCTGCATCTTTCAGCGCTGAGGCGTACTCCAATCTCAGGTCGATATTAGATATATCAATATCTAATGCTTGCTCTAATGCAAGAACTGCTTTTTTATGTCGCTGTTGTTTTGAATAAACACGCGCTAATCTTTGATACCCTATCACACTATCCGGCTTAAGCGTTAAATAGGTAGCCAACGCTGTTTCTGCTTGATCCAGCCCGCCAAGATTAAAACTGGAAATACCAAGGTTCAGCCAGGCTTTTGCGTAAGTAGCATCAGCCTTTACAATTGATTGATACAATTCTGCAGCCTTCTCATGCTTTTTCTTATTACTATATCTGACAGCAAGGTTCAATTTCGCTTTCAAAAAACTAGGCTTCAATTCTACTGCACGTGAATAAGCCTCAATAGCTTTATCATAATCTTTTTCTTTACTACTAATTCGACCAAGATAATACCAAGAAGACGCATTCAACTTATCAAAATCCAACACTTTAAGAAAAGAGATCTTTGCATTTTTATAATCCTTTTTCTGCAATTGCGTTTTCCCCAACTGAAACCACGCAGCCGTATATTTATGATCAAGCTCTATGGCCCTCTTAAATTTCTCAATTGCTGATTTATAGTCCTTCTGTTTTTTATAAACCACACCTTGATTCAAATAAGCTTTTGGATAATTTCCTTTCTTTAAGTCGATTGCTTTCTGGTAATATTTTAGCGAATTTTTATTATCCTTCTCACCGAAAGCTGATCGCCCAAGATTAAAATAACTTTTCTCATCATTTGGATTAGCCCTAAGTATGGCATTAAATTCTTCTCTTGCTTTAGCCCATGACTTTTCACCTAAATAAAGTAACCCGAGATTATTCCTTGCCGTTGTATATTCAGGATTTATTTGAATAGCGGTTATATAGGCTTTTTTTGCTGCTCTGGTATTATTACTTTCCGCATATTTAATTGCGAGTTTCACTTGCGCTAATGCGCTATTTGGCGATAATTCGGCTGCCTTTTCTAACTGAGACAACGCCGCCTTTTTACCTTCAAGCGTATTATCTTCTAATGATGCTAAACCAAACCTTGCTTTCAATAAATTAGGTTGTATACGAATGGAGGCTTCGAAATTTTTTCTTGCTTTAGGCCAATTCTGTTTTCCTTGCTTACGGTACAAGCTACCCAGCTCGTAAAGCGCAGACGCCTTACCTTTTCCACCCGTTAATTTAGATGATTTTGTCAAATACTCTTCAGCGAGCGCGTATTGTCCCTTTTCAACATAAATCAAACCTATTTGATAAGTCGCTTTAAAATGAAATGGAACGAGCTTTACTAATTGCTCGTAATCTCTGAGTGCTTTATCAGGCTCGCCCAGCTTCACATAAAGAAGCCCACGATATAAATATGCGTTAGCATATACAGGCCGAGTATCGATTGACTCGTTAAAGTTTTTCATCGCCAAATCATATTTTTTCTGTTTATAGAACAGTAACCCCATATCATTGAGCAAGTGCGAAGTGCGGTCATTAGCTAATAATTGCCTATAAACACCTTCCGCCTCTACCCATAACTTTTTAGCAATTAAGGTTTTTGCAGCAGCATACAACGGATCACTCGTTTTCTCTAACGAGAATTCAATATCATCAGCAATGTCTATTTCGTCACTATTTGCAACACCTTGTTCAACTTGAACATCAGAGATTTCAATAGTAACAACCTGCTCTTGCTCTATAGAAGTGACCACATTAGCATAAACCAATGATATAAATAAAAGTGTCAGCACGATAAGTACAGGGATAAAACTCTCAGCAAATAATTTTTTCATTTCATGCCCCTTTCGTTACATCTAATTGCATCTGTCGTGTCGCGGCTAAGATTCGTCGCATCCCTTTTCCATTCACATTTTGAATTTCAATTCCAGGCCTTACATTTATCTCAAGTACTTTTGGGCCCTCGTGAGAAACCGCGATATCCACACCAAGATACTTTAATGGAACGAGATTTGAAATCTGAATTCCTATCTTAATAATATCACTCCAATAAACTATTTTCCGACCAATCAGAAACACATTAGAATCCGGGTGCGCATCCAAATAGCTACCCTCATGCGTTGCATGAATTGTAATTCCACTATCTATATCAACCCCTACACCGATCGCGCCTTGATGTAAATTCGCTTTACCATCTGAAGCACTTGTTGGAAGCCGCATCATAGCCATGATTGGCTGATGCTGATAAACGATGAGCCGCACATCAGCAAGGCCACCTTCTGTAATTTCATTAACACTGTCATGCTGTATAATACGTTGCTCAATTACAACTTCATCTCGTATCCCAAACGAATAAATACCAAAAATTATGTCACACATATGTCGACGTAAATCTTCCAATGAATATTGTTTTCCGCCCACACTATACCAATACCCATTTTCTTTTCGGACAATAACAATAATTCCACCACCGCCACTACCTCTAGCTGGCTTTATAACAAAATCACTTCGCTCAGATAAATCCAGGTCTAAATTACGCAAATCAAAAAAATAACCATAGACTTGATACGTTTCCGGATGAGGAACACCCGCTTTCAATAGGTATTTTTTCGTTAATAATTTATCATCAGCAATAGGAAAATCAACTCGATTATTGCTAGGGTAAATGTACTCCAAATTTCGTTGATTCATGGATAACACTGCCCCAACGCGTTGACGAAACTCCTTTGCGAAAGTGAAAATATTTTTCATGACTGAGGACCAAAAATAAGTTTTCGAAAACGAATAAACTCAGAAAATCTCATACCAATCCAACGACCCAACCATAAGTTAAGTGCAACAGGAATTAATATTAACTCAGGAAAAGCGAGAATCATACTTTGTAAAAAAAGTGAGTCCATAACAAAGAAACAGGCAGCGATGACCACGCAGGTCGTCAATGTAATTTTAATTGACTTCAACATCCCCTGCTCAGCTTCCAAAATAGCAAAACGTTCCGCTGTAATGGCTAAAATCGCAATTGGAAATAAAGAAACCTGGGCTAACTGAATCATCCCTAAATTGACGCCTATTACAGCAAGCAACAGCAAGACAACTACGACTGTAGTTAACATAATTGCCATTTTAGGCGAGTGAAGTAACTGCAACCATTCCAACACCTTTCGCACCAATGATGAAATGACGATAATTGATACAAATCCTAACAAACCCCACATGAGGCCGGATTCGCGAGCGGCGGCAGCAATAAGCGCGGGTAAAAACGTCCCGAAAGTTTCGACTCCAATAACATTTCTAAAAACAACAACAACAAAGGCGCCTAAAGGAATCATCAAAATAATTTTTAGCAAATCTTGAGAAATTCCCACTTTCTGAAACAGGCTATAGAAATTGGTGATATTGAAAACAGATTCCCCTAATACTTCCTGTGCTTCTGCTCGCGGGACAAGACGTGTTTTCGTGGAAAACATATATTGAAAATTTATATCTGATGTATGTTTAAATAGTGCTTGATCACCGTAATATAAAGTCAAAAAATTAGCTGGAATTTCCGCAAAATGATTATTAATAGTATCGAACGGAACCCAGTGATTGTTGATATAAAGCTCAACCCATTGATGACTTGTTCGCTTACTCCCCTGCTTAAGTATTACGCCACCAACCAGTCTGGCGGGAATATTTAAATGTCGAGCCATGGCAACAAACAATCGACCTTTACCATTACAACTAGCTTCGCCCAATTTTAGTGCTGTTATTGCATCAGTAAAACCCGAAAACTTTTTATTAGCAAAATCATCCTGTAAATGACGGTGGATACGGGTAACAACATCGAGAATAGATGGGTTCTCATCTGTAATAAGTTTTTTAGTTGATTGATCTATAAGTGGGTCATTTATTTGTATGCCGTCTTCTTCTTTTAGATATTGACCCAATGATTCTGGGTAACTATCAGGAATGAGTAAATTATCAGGGATTACATACTGCACGTGTTTTGCCTGCACTGAATATGAATAGCCAATATTGTGATGGCCATTTACATCTTCCGCTTCCCATGTAGCCATTCTATTCATGTCATTCGAATCAATTGAAAGTGAAAAAGCACCAGAAGAACTCATTTCATTAAGAATTGTTTGTCTTGAATCACTCTTTGGTAAAAACGTACTCATTTTCATGCTATCGCCATGACCATCGGCCTGCATTTTTACATCTAAAATATAACTGTTAACGGGAATCAATCCTGTTAAGGGGTAATCTAAGTAAAATATTTTATAGGCCATTATCGATATTGGTAAGATACTGAATAAGGCGATTAGTGAAATAAAGACATATTGACGGGCTAATACACTGTTATATTTAATGGCCATATATATTCCAATTTATTAGTGTTTATCAAAAGAGCGTGCATGGATCACCATGCACGCATTAGTTTAGATAACTAAATACAGGTAGTATGTGTAGCAGCAACTATAGCGTCAATATGGCCCTGCGCTTTTACAGCGTAAGTACTAGAAGCATAGTTAGTTACTACTTTTTGCATTTCGGTTTGCTCTTGTGTGCAATTACCTTCAAGGTGATAGGTATACCCTATGTAATACTGGGCATTGTCAGCTTTAGTACTAGTAAGATAGTTTGTTATAACCAAACCATAAGTAGCACGGGCCGCAGCATAATCAGGTGTAGTTGCAGCTGTGGCTAATTTACGTAAACTATGGCCTTTGTAATATAGAGAGTTATCAGCACTCCCCCCTGCAGAATAATCGGTTACCACCTTATCAAATTCCACAATCGCCAGATCATAATTCGCTTCATCGTAATGCGTCTTTCCTATTTCAAAAATTGCATTATCCAATTTTGAACTACCAGGGTATGTAGTCGTATTTAATTTTGCATATTCAGCCCTTGCAACATCATAATCTGCAGCAACACTGCTTAATTGAGCTTGTTTATGACGGGCCTTTCCAATATATAACTGAGCGTTATCAGCACTACTTGACCCAATCATAGCTACCGCTTTTTGAAAATCAGGTATCGCTAAATCATATAACTTAGCATCTGGAATTGTCGGTGGAATCGCAGCCAACGCAGCAGAAGCCGCTATTCTAGCTTCTTCATAATAAGTCTTTCCTATTTGGTAATGAGCATCATCCACAAAAAGACTCGTACTGTAAGTTGCAATCAGCTTGTTATACTCTACACGCGCCTTAACAAAGTCGTTATTTTGATGATAAGCATCACCCAAATTATATTGCGCTAACTCTTTATTAGCGAGCGATGCGTTAGGGTCAGCGAGCAGTGCATTTATTGAAGCGATAGCACCGGTAAAATCCCCGGCATCCATATACGTTTGCCAAATTTGAGATTGCGCATTATCCAGCCAACCACTTGTTGCATAATCAACATTAGATATTAATGCTTCGTACTCTGTACGAGCCTCCGGAAACTTACCTTGTGCGTGTAAACTTTTTGCATAATAGTATTGTGAATTATCTGATTTGGAATTTAAAACGTGAGGTGGCGCCAAAACATTCGCAAATTCAATTTCTGCACTAGCGTAATTTTTTTCATCATAATACGTTTTTGCGACACCGTAGGCAGCATCGTCTAAATAAGAACTCGTAGCATTGTGGGTAACAACTGCCTGATAAGCCGTTCTTGCATCGACAAAATTATTTTGCTGATGTAATGTCTTGGCCTTCCAATATTGCCCCTTATCTAAAATATCACTCGTCGGAAAATCTGTAAGAAGCGTACCAAAATCAGCTGACGCTGCGACATAATCTTTCAACCAATACTCTGATTTACCAAGGTAGAAATATGCATCATCAGTAAAATCACCAGCAGGATAACTTGTAATTTCATCTTTAAAATGGGCAACTGCACCTGAATAATTTTTTGCATTGTAGAGACCGACACCATCCAGATAAACATCAGACTCAGTTGCAGGGTCATTGCTGCTACATGCAGACAATAATGCACCAACCAATACCGAAGCTAGCATCAAACGTGTAGATTTACCCGTCGTTAGTTTTTTAGATGCTATTTGTATTTCTCTCATATTCTGTTCCCCTTTCGCTAAGTTTAGCTTGTTAACTAGACATTTGTGCTCTAACATACTTGTTTTCATGTTTTGTAAATTGCTTCATCTCCATAACGTTTACCTCATTCCGTAAAGAAATAAAATCCAACAATTTATTAACCCCAACCACCATTATTGCATGCTCAATTTCTACAACTGGTTCGTTGCACTCTTTCTGCTCTGTATTTGCCAAC
>JAOTSL010000147.1 GCA_029864945.1 Gammaproteobacteria bacterium | reverse complement strand
GGAAATGGAGCGATGCAAAGAGATCATTGGTACACGATTTCGCGAGAACCAACTTATCTAGAAGCGCCAAAACATGTAGGTAGGATGGCGGCAAAGCGTGCACTTTCTCGGTTGAATGCGCAACAACTAAAAACAGGAAAGTATCCCGTATTATTTTCCCCTGACATGGCTTCAGGTTTAATTGGCCATTTAATCGCCGGGCTATCTGGCGCTAGTATCTATCGTAAATCATCCTTTTTATTGGATGCTCTCGAGACAAAAATATTTCCTAGCTGGATGCATATATACGAACAACCACATATCGTAGGTGCATTTGGAAGCGTTCCTTTTGACTCGGAAGGCGTTCAAACTTCATCACGCAGTATTGTTGCTGAAGGTACATTACTTTCCTATGTTCTTGATTCCTACTCTGCGCGAAAATTGAATATGAAAACCACGGGCAACTCAGGCGGTGTTCATAATTTATGTGTCGAGGCAGGTAAAAATAATTTCAACGCAATGTTAAAAGAAATGGATAAAGGATTGTTTGTAACCGAGCTAATGGGGCAGGGAGTAAATACGGTTACTGGTGATTATTCACGAGGCGCCTCAGGCTTTTGGGTGGAGAATGGAAAAATTCAGTATCCCGTAGAAGAAATTACTATCGCGGGCAATTTGAAAAATATGTTTCAGAAAATCGTGTCAGTTGGTAATGATGTTGATCTGCGAAGAAATACCAGAACCGGTTCTATCCTAATCGATGAGATGATGATAGCGGGCAATTAATTCCATTTTTATCTTATTTATACTTGGTTCTTCTCTTAATGCTGTAGCCATTTTATTAGGGGAAAAAATTTAGCTACGTAATATTCCCATCTTTTTAATCATCCTAGTTATCGACTCTTCTTGCGTGAGTTTTGGAATATCTTTCACTGCTACCCAAGCTATTTCATTTGACTCTTCACTGATACGTAGCGGGTGATTTTTATCAGTCTCTAGTAAAAATCGGATGTCAAAGTGAAGGTGTTCGGTTTCATTTTTGTTGGCTGGAATGGTGTGTACGTCAATATCAAAAATAGAATTAGTGATCGGTTGGATATAAATATCTTCAATGCCGGACTCTTCACTGGCTTCTCGCATAGATACCGCAAGTGTATTTGCATCGCCATCTGAATGACCGCCGGGTTGAAACCAGCGGTTTAATTTTTTATGGTGAGTAAAAAAGACGTGACCTAGGCTTTTATCTACCAGCCACGCAGACCCGGTGATGTGACCTTTTGAAAGTGATCGGTCAAAACAATTATTATGTTCACGAACGAATGCGGTTAAAGCCTGATGCATCTGATGCTCAGACTCATCAAAAGCAGAATATTCGTCAAGTAGATTTAAAATAAATTCTCTGTGCATGTGTTTAATATATTATTTACTGTATTGGGGGCGCAGAGTATATCAGACTATTGGTGCTATTATTAAGTCCAGCTACCCGCCCAAAGATGATACAGGTTTTTCCATATTTCACTGGTATCATCTGAAAACAATTGTTTAATATTTCCTGGTGCAAGCACCCAGTCTCCGGCTGTTAGCTCTTCTTCTAACTGACCTGGACCCCAGCTCATAAAGCCGGCATAGGTACGAATGATATCTTTTGTTTCGGAGTGCAAGCGGGCTTTCATTTCTTCTCCGGTGCCAAAGTGAACTTCTCGATTAATCGGGTATAATCCCTCTGGTGTTTTCGTTTGAGTCAGTATGAATAAATATTGAGAATGTAACGGTCCACCAAAATATAAGGTGTTATTGGTCGAGTTACTGGCATGTGTATCAGGAAATGCTTCGTTAATAGTTAAATTTGTTGGCCGATTAACAATAAAGCCAGATGTACCGCTGCCGTCATGTTGTGTGATGTAAATCACCGAATTTTTTAATGAAAACTCGTTGAGCTTGTCTGTTGCGACGAGAAATACGCCTTGGCTCAGGTTACCGTGTGCTCTCTTTTTGCCTGCAAAACTATTGTTGCAAACTAGCAAGGCGATTAGGCATGTAAATATGATGATGAAGTTTAACGCCTTAGATTTACTGAATATGTTTTTCATATTGAATGTCTCTGGGTGTTTTGGGGGTCTCATAGTTATTTTGCAATTGTTAAACCAGGATTGGATTGAAGAATTTAAATAATTTGACTAAACAGAATGAAAATAGTTGCGGAATGGTAAATAGCAATAAAATCAGGGTGATATCGGTTGGCGATAGTTGTATGACTGAGTTAGCGGAAACACTGCAGTTGCCTGTGGTAAGTGAGCCACCGGTAGATGGTGGTTTTTGCCTGTTTTTGAAGGGCAATATTCTAAGTCTTGCAAATTTGAGTGCCGAGGTAAAAACTGAGATAAGTGTTGATTTTTCATCTGGTGCATCAGCTCATCGGCGAGAACAAGGCGGCGGTAAAAATCAGGCCTTGGGGAAGGCTGTCGGTTTAACTAAAAAGCCAAATCTTTATGTGCTGGATGCAACTGCAGGTTTGGGTAAAGATGCTTTTGTACTGGCCGGTTTAGGTTGTCGGGTGAAAATGCTGGAACGTTCTCCTATTGTTGGTGCTTTGTTGCAAGATGCTTTGAATCGAGGAGCAGGTGATTTAGATATTTGTCACTTGGTTGCAAATATGGGTCTGGTTATTACTAATTCGATTGATTATATGAGCTCAGAATCGCTTTTAGAAAATCCCCCAGACGTTGTTTATCTTGATCCTATGTACCCGGAACGAAAAAAGTCAGCCAAAGTTAAAAAAGAAATGCAGGCTTTGCAACAATTATTAGGTCATCAAGATGATATTGAGTCTTTACTTGCTGCTGCTTTGTCCTGCGCAAAAAATCGTGTGGTTGTAAAAAGGCCGAAAGGAGCAGCTCCCCTTTCGGCCAAAAAACCTACGCATATCGTTGAGTCGAAAAAGACCCGGTACGATGTTTACATGAGATTTTAGTCTTCACTCTTCACTCTTCACTCTTCACTCTTCAGAAAGTTCCTTGCTATGGCCTGTCATGTAATTGATTGCCATGGTTCCAAAGAGTTTGAATCCTCTCAGTGCTTCAGGTGGATGTCCAGCTACACAAACGATTGGTTTCTTATTGGAAATGCCCATTATTAAGGGCCGACCTGATCTCATAGGCACACCGTCCAATATCAGTTCGCCAGTTTCTTTGAGCAAATCAGATATGAAATCACGACCGCCAATCGCTGTACCACCAGCGATAACGACCATATCGCTATTCGATAATGCGGTGTTAAGCGACTTTGTAAATGCATCAAAATCATCTGATTGAATACCGCCTGAAACAGCAGTCGCGCCGGTATTTTCGATGGCAGCGATTAGCATAGGTGTATTGCAGTCGTAAATATACCCGGGTTTAAAGTTAGCTGTGTGAGGTAATACTTCGTCTCCAGATGCAAAGACGGTAACGTGAGGTATGCTCGAAACTAGTATGCTATTAATTCCTAGGCTGGCCAATGTTCCAATCATTTCTGGCGATATTTTATCGCCGGCATTGATAACAGTGGTGTCTTTCTCGATATCGCAGCCCTGAGCTTCAATAAAAAAGCCGGGTGAAAAAGGCCGTGAAATGGAGAAATGATTGCCATCAATTTCTGCCTCCCACATTCGAACAATGGAAAATTCACCTGCGGGAATTAAGCTGCCAGTTGCAACCAGAATGCCTTCGCCTGTTGCGGGTGATGCCGCTGTTTCATCGCCTGGGTTGATTGCACCATTGATGGTGAATTGTATTTTATTATTATCGTCTGCCGCTTTCGTTTCAGCTGTATTAACCAGGTAACCTTCTACAATCGCTCGGGGATAAGGTGGAGAATCAATTGGCGCCTGAATATCTTCATAAGCAATACGACCTAGCGCATTGGTAAGCGTTACACTTTCTGATTTAAGTGAGCGAAAGCTGAGTTTGTTGGCAAAGGTGGTTTGCGCTTCAGCAAGAGGTGAATTGGATGATGGTTCCGTCACGGTGCTTCCTTATAGAGGTTTATGTTGTGACGTTATCTTATCTCAGCTTGGGATCTTCTAAAAGCGATTGCGGATTTAAAAAAGACAAAAAAAGCGCCAGAGTTATCTGACGCTTCGGTCGTAGATCTAGTAAGTTCCCCATACCTGTAGTTATTAAATTCAGGCGTGGGTATTGACGTTACTACCTAGGTGCGGCTCAGAGGCAGCTGTTTTTGTAGCGGAGGAGATTAACTGGCTGGCAGCTTCGGCTTGAATATCCAACGCTTTTCGCGCAACGGTTACGCCGATTGCGTCACCTGTATTTTGCGCGACATTTTGCGCAACTGCTCCACTTGCAATACTATTAATATTCATAGTTTGCTCCTTAGCATTCTATTGTTCGATTAATAGATCGGCTCTTCCAGACGGATATTTAGTTACTTTTGGTTGAAATGTGACCGATAACGATGTTTGAGAGCAGAAACTTGATAAGTCCTTGATATAAAAAAGCCCCGAGCCGTTTTGCGGCTCAGGGCTTGTATAAAGTCATTATTGCTGGAAGTGTTAGAAAGTAACACCCGTTGCAATCAAACCACCATCTTCATTTTCTTCATAATTAACCATAACTCGGCCATTTGCATTTTTAACTTCAGTCATGATGGCAGAAGGTGCAATAAATGTAATCGGGCTGCTGGTTTCCGCATCACGGATTGTAAATGTTGACTTAGCGGCATCTACTTTTAGCATTGCGCCAATATGTTTGCCGGAAGCTTCGCCACCACAAGCAAATAGGGCGCTGGAGCTAAAAATGGCAGCTAAAGCTAAAAGGGCAATTGATAGTTTTCTATTGAAAATCATGATGTATCTCCTTGTCTTGGGTCTTGTAAAGTTCTTAACATCTGCTTTTAACACTAAAATCGGTTATAAAACTACTTACTGGTTGTATCTATATTAGCATAAGTTAATGTTGTGTAAATTAGATGTAGCTAAAAGTGTTAGGTTCCTTCACATATTTATTTTTTTACTTTTTCGCATTGGCAAATGCTTGCGCAAACGCATTATTGGCTTCCGGTTGTGCTTGTTGGTGCGGTTTACGTTGCATGTTGGGCGATTTAGCTGATTTTGGAGCAGCTTGGTTGTCTCTTACTGATTCGTTAAGGCGCATAGAAAGGGCTATACGTTTACGCTGTAAATCTACTTCGACGACCTTTACCTTTACGACTTCACCGGTTTTGACCACTGACTGGGGATCTTTGACGAATTTATCTGCTAACACTGAAATATGTACCAGTCCGTCCTGATGTACGCCAATGTCCACGAATGCACCAAAGTTGGTGACATTGGTTATAACACCTTCCAAAATCATTCCTGGCTGAAGGTCGCTCATTTTCTCAACGCCCTCTTTAAACGTAGCGGATTTAAATTCTGGTCTTGGGTCTCGACCTGGCTTTTCCAGTTCGGTGAGAATGTCGATGATAGTCGGTTCACCGAAACTTTCATCACTATAGTCTTTTGGATTAAGTTGCTTAAGAAATTTGCTGTCACCAATAAGGTGTTTAATATTGGTTCCGCTAGTGTTGATAATACGCTCAACTAACGGGTACGCTTCAGGGTGAACAGTTGATGCGTCAAGTGGGTTTGTGCCATCCATGATACGTAAGAAACCAGCGCATTGTTCATAGGCTTTCTCGCCTAGTCTGGGCACTTTTAGTAACTGTTTTCTTTCTTTGAATTTTCCATTTTTGTCTCGAAATGCGACGACATTTTTTGCCAGTGTGGAGTTAAGGCCGGAAACGTGTGTTAGCAACGCAGCTGAAGCCATGTTGACATCAACACCAACGGCATTTACGCAATCCTCAACAACGGCACTTAAGCTTTTTGCTAACTTAGACTGGTTAACATCGTGTTGGTACTGACCGACTCCGATGGCTTTTGGGTCGATTTTTACTAGTTCAGCCAGTGGGTCTTGTAACCGGCGCGCGATTGAAATGGCACCTCGAACGGTTACGTCAAGATCAGGAAATTCTTCTGCAGCCAATTCCGATGCTGAATATACCGATGCGCCTGCTTCAGAAACGACGATTCTATTAAGGTTAAGCTCTGGGTATTTTTTTGATAAGTCGGCGACTAGTCTATCAGTTTCCCGCGAGGCGGTACCGTTACCGATACTGGCAAGGTCGATATTGTGCTTTCTAATTAATGTGGCAATAATCTCAATTGCTTGGCTGTATTGGTTTTGCGGTTGATGCGGATAAACGACGGTATTCTCAAGGAACTTGCCAGTGTTATCAACAATCGCGATTTTTACGCCGGTGCGATATGCAGGGTCAAGGCCGATTGTTGCTCGTGGGCCAGCAGGTGATGCCATTAGTAAAGAGTGAAGGTTTTGAGAGAAAACGTTGATAGCTTCTTGCTCGGCGTCTTCTCGTAGTCGAAGTTTAAGTTCGGTATCAAGACGCGTGGAAAGTTTAACGCGCCAGGCCCAGCGGGCTGATTCATTCAGCCATTTTCCTGCATTCGAATCGGCGTTAATGTTGAAATGATTTGCCAGTGAGTTTACGCAAGTCTGGCTGTTATTTATTGCGACTGGTTCATTTTCTTCATCGAGCGTTAGGGTTAGAGTGAGAAAACCTTCATTTCGGCCACGAAAGAGCGCCAAGCTGCGATGTGATGGAATGGCAGATATGGCTTCGGCCGCGTCAAAATAGTCCGAAAACTTAATACCCTCTTGTTCTTTGCCTTCGACAACATTGGACTTAACTTTTGCATTATCCCAAAGGTAATCCCGTAATTTGCTCGTAAGTTCAGGGTTATCTGAAAAATGCTCCATTAAAATTTGTTTCGCGCCGTCTAATGCTTCAATCGTGGTGTTGATCGCTTTATCCGCGTTAATGAAGCCCTGTGCGACGTTTTCAGGATTGAGTGACTGATCTTCCAATAGTTGGAAAGCCAATGACTCTAGGCCGGCCTCTTTGG
This sequence comes from Gammaproteobacteria bacterium, assembly GCA_029864945.1. Taxonomy (GTDB): domain Bacteria; phylum Pseudomonadota; class Gammaproteobacteria; order S012-40; family S012-40; genus CALZJE01. The sequence goes on along the minus strand of JAOTSL010000147.1, from coordinate 762 downwards.
CGATTTGTGCTTTTGTCCGTCGTTTTTGAACATAAGGTCGATATATGTCTTCCAGTAGAGTTTTAGAATCTGCATTTTCGACGCTTTTTTGCAGTTCGGGTGTCAGTTTGTCCTGCTCGGTTATACTTTTCAAAACGACGAGTTTTCGGTCTTCCAATTCTCGCAGATAAGATAATCTTTCATCCAGGTTTCGCAGTTGCACATCGTCCAGCCCACCTGTTACTTCTTTTCTGTATCTAGCAACAAAGGGTACAGTCGCACCTTCATCGAGTAACTGAATGGCGGCTTTTACAAAGTGTTCTGTAGAGCCGATCTCTTCGGACAGCTTTAAAGCGATGTTTAACATAGAAAGGTAAAATCCTGAATTATCTGAAAATAGACAGCAGATTTTACAGAGAAGGAAAAAAAAAGACAGCGTTAAAAAGCGGGCATAAAAAAGCCCCGGAGACCGAGGCTTAAGGTGCTTCTTATGACCTTTTCAGGCATCTAAGAAGGAGCATATTATTATAGTTATCTCTGTTGTTATTTATTGTTCTATTATTCTACTGTTGTCGGCAAGTGCCGGCATGTATCACCAACAAAACAAAAAGGAGAGAGGTTTCTTGTTTTGTTAGGTGTTGCTTGTTTGTTGAGGCTATTTAAACAGCCCGGACTTAATGTCGTCTTAAACCTAGATTCCGCAGTTAGATCGCGATTTCTAGCACAAGCTCTTGATGCACCTAGTCAATTTAAAAAACTGCTGATCACCAATAAGGTGACCAC
>JAOTSL010000146.1 GCA_029864945.1 Gammaproteobacteria bacterium | reverse complement strand
AATATGCCGACCGTGAGCGAGCAGCAAGCGAAATAGACAGCGTATCAATCAGTGATTTAAGCTGGCCGGATAAGCTCGAAGCATTGACCGAGTGCAGCATGGAAGAGTCGGACGCACTAAATGAAGTGATTAATGGCGGCGACCCCAGAGAGATGAAATTGGCTCTGGAGTCACTGATTGAGAGTTATCATAATGAGCTGCTGATTGAGCAGTTTTTGAATGATACTGATTATATTGATTAGGAGATAGATGTGGATAAGAGAAGCTTAAGATGGACGATGATTTATAATCCCAATGCCATCAGGGCGATATCATTAACGGATACACAGATAGCGCTTGTTAAGCGGATCAGATGCGCTCATAGCGAAGGCGTTACCAGCCGCTTAATAGCTGACGAGTACGATGTATCTATTCAATGCTCAAGCGGAAGGCTGGTTAAGCTATTAAAAAAAGGCTATCTATCACGGAAGAACGTAGGTTGCGACTCTGGCGGCGATGAATATATTTATTATTACGTGGAAAAGAGTACTTGCATTATCGGTTAAACAGAGTAAAGTTAACAGCGCAATAAGAAAAGACCGCCCGAGCGCAAAACTCATATAGGCGGCCTTTGAGGGGCAACAAGAGAATCTTATACATTAGCTTATCATAAGTCAAATGTTCAATCTTTTGTCAAATTAAGTAAATATGCGCGTGTAGCTCAGTTGGCGGAAAAGGAATTGCAATTCCAAGTACCGGCACTAGCATAGGTGAATCGCCTCGGGATACCTTGGTAAAGCCTTTGCATTATGTGTAGAGCACCACCCTGATAAGGTGGATGTCGGTGGTTCGAGTCCACTCCGCGCGCTCCACTTACTTACCCTCTTATTGTCGGATACATCAAACCAAGCATCTAATGAATTACTGACTTTAAAATAAATGGAGAATAGAGAATGGACAAGGAATTCACAATGAGCATGTACGCTAATTCTGAGGATTTGCATAAAGCTAAGGCTGAGTATTATCAAAAGAAATACGAAGACATTAAGGCTAATCAGGATAGCAGATTAACTTTCGTCGACTCTATAAAGCTGGCAAAAGGGTGTTTTGATTATGGTGGGGGGTATCATGATAAAAAGGAGCATGAAATTTATCACCACGGCATTCAGACCGTCATTAGCGTACTGGAGGCGGCAGATAAGACTGGTATTAATAGCGTACAGCTTAAGGTTTTACATAATATTGGCTCTAATGCCAGATAACTAATAAACAATTAACACAAACACCTATTGATTATCATCGCCAATAATACTATTATTAAAGCTAGAAAGTAGGAGGGTGAAATGAGCGAAGACCAACAAAAAATAACAGACTTAATCGCTATCGGAATAGACGAGCAGTTAAGCAGTACTGGATCTGATATTGTTTGTATAGAGTATAGGTACTATGTGCGTACAAAAATCGGGACCGGCGATAAGCGAAAGATTTTTCTTTCTGAGTTAGATAATGTGCCGTTTTAAAAAGGGTGATGAGATGAGTAATGAGAATATGCGTATTTGGGATAAGGTAAGTGTGACGCCTCCAAAGTATGTTAAAGATAATAGTTTTTTAAGTTCGGTTTCTGGAACATATTTTTACGAGCGAGCGACCGAGGTTCTTGGGTTGATTGGGGAGTCGTGGGGGTATTCAATAGTCCAAGATATATTTATTGATGTTGGCCCTATGATCAAGGGTGGAGAGAATCTGGGGCAAGAAAAGCTTCACACTTTAAAGATTAACTTTTGGTATATTTCTGACGGGAAAAAATGTGAATTTGAGCAGTATGGGCATACCAAATTTATGTACTTGACAAATAAAGGTGATGTGTTTTACGACGAAGATTATGCCAAAAAATCACTAACGGACGCGGTAAAAAAATCATTATCAAACCTTGGATTTTGCGCTGACGTATTTTATTCGATGCATAAAGATAAGGCTTACCAAGCATCGGTAAATGAGCAGATTAGGATAAAGGCGGCATCAGATAGAGACGCGGCAACCGCTGAGGCTCGCAGGGAAATAACGCAGTGGGCAAAAAAACAATGTGGCGTGTATGAGAAAATGCCGACAATCGAATCCGCACAACTAGCCAACAATAAAAACATTGAAAACGCAAAAACAAAGTGTATCGCAATAAATGGATCGCCTGACTTTTTAATAGAGATGTTTAATAAAAAACTTGCGGAAAGAATATCAGAACTAAACGGAGAGTAAAAATGAACGAGCTAACGGTTATTGATCCGGTTGCAGTTTTCAATGCGGTCAAAGGGATGGATTTAGATACATTGCAGAACACTTACGCTGTATTACCAGATGTCGAGACGAAAGACGGGTACGATCTTATAGCGGCAGGATTAAAGGAGGTTAAGGGGTATAGGTCTGAAGTTGAGGCTATCCGAGAAAAGTTCAAACGCCCGATACTTGACGCTGGCATTGCTCTTGATGGCGAGGCGAAGCGAATCAAAGGGATACTAACCGGTATCATTGAGCCTATGGCAGACGCAAAGCGGCTAGTTGATAACCGAAAGAAGCGCGAGAAAGAAGAATTAGAGGCCAAGCTACAGTCTTTAATTGATATTATTATTTCAATTCCACAAAAAGGTATCGGCCAAAACTCAGATGTTATTGGGAGACTGATAAACGAGGTTGGGGAGATAGATACGGATCACGGCTATTATCATCGGTCTGGCGAAGCGGGTATTGAGCGCACAAAATCACTAAATCTGCTAACCGACATGATGAGCAATGCAATTGTGTCTGAACAGGCTCAGGCGCGCTTACAAGAGCTTGAGAAGGCCGAAGCAGATCGCCTTGCTAATAAGGTTAGCGAAGATCACGAAACAGCTATTGACCTCAATGAGCTGTTTGATATGCGAAAACTGGCAGCACTAGCAAAGTCTAAAAAAGCTCAGGATGAGGCGGATAAAATCGCAAAAGAGCAGGCCGTGCAAGCTGAGAATGAACGATTAGTTAACGAAGAAAGAATCCGCGAAGAAGCGATTAAGCAGGCAAGGTTAGATGCTGATGCCGCCGCAAAGAAGGCAGTTATCGACCAAGAAAAGGCTGTCAAGCTTGCTCAGAAACAAGCTGAAGATAAAGCCGCAAAGGAGGCTGAAGAAAAAGAGCGTGATAGATTAGCGGTTATTGCTGCGGATAAATTAAAGGCTGATAAGCTGGCTGCAAACGAAACGCATAGAGCCAAAATTAATAACGCGGCTTTAAAGTGTATCATGAAGGAATGGGGCGTAACTAAAGAAGTCGGAACTAAGATGGTTACTGATTTAGCTAAAGGAAAAATTGAAAAAGTAACGGTGAATTACTGATGACAAACCCACTAGAACAACAAATACTAAACACGGATGCATTCGCCGCTATTTTTGAGGATGTTAATAGCGAAGATAAGTGCAAAGAATGCGGAAACAATAATCTCGATCAAGAGTTGAAAATAGAGGGCATACCTCACTGCTTGGGGTGTATGGAATATGGCGATAAGCGAATTCTACAAAAAGAAACTAGCACGTAAAGACTTAGTGAATCAAGCTGAACGAATAAAGCAGCGCGAAATTCTTGAAGACACGCTAAAATATATATCGTGTAACAAAGAAATAAAGAAAATAAAGCTTAAGATTGTGAGTTTAAATATTTGGATTTACAAAAATAAGCATATAGTTGAGAAGGCTGAAAGGCTTTTGAATAGTTAATAAAGGAGATTGTAATGGGCGTTGATTATGATGCAAATTATGGGATTGGGTATCAAGTGGTTGCTGGCGATATCCCAGAGGATGACATGGAAGACGGTTTGGATGAATATCTTTATAATCGCATTGGTGATGAATTCCAGTACTTTCATGTCGGCGCAGGAAATTACACCGGCGAGACTGATGATGCGTTTATAGTGGTTAAGGATGCTTTCAAAGATGGCCTCGATCTAACCCTAAAGAAAAAAATGCTAGATAATGAGTTAATTCGATTAAAATTGGAGTCCGTCGGTGATTTTGGCTCAGTTGGTGGCTTGCGAGTTCGGTAGCGTGGCAATTAAATATACTCAGAAAATCAGCATGTACCACACAAGCGTGATTGAATCTATAGCAAAGGAGCAGTAAAGAATGTCAAATGATTTAAACCAGTGTAATTTTATAGGGCGGCTAGGCAAAGATGTAGAAACAAGATATACGCCCGGCGGTGATGCAGTCGCCAGTTTTTCTATCGCGGTAGGATCAACACGGAAAAATAAGCAAGGACAAAAGCAAGAATCAGTCGAGTGGGTAAACTGCACGGCATTCGGCAAGCTCGCTGAAATCATGGATAAGTATCTGCAAAAAGGAAGTAAGGTATTTATCAATGGTCGAATGAAAACAGATAAATATCAAGACAAAACAACTGGCGCGGACAAGTACAGCACTGGAATCATTGTTAATAACATGCAAATGCTAGATAGTCGCAATGACAACCAAGGATCAGTCGGGCAGCAAGGCCAGCAACAAGCGCAACAGCAAGCCCCACAATCTCGGCAAGTTGGCGCTGGTGATTTTGACGATTTCGATGATGATATTCCTTTCTGACCAGGAGGCATTATGAGCAGGCAGAAAATAAAAGTTTTAATTGATGGCGAAGAAATAACTGTTGTCGAAATGGCCAAGAGGCTAGATGTTAGCAGGCAGTACATAGCTCGCCGGAAAAATTATGAGGGCGAGACGTACCAAGAGATTGCGGATAGCGTGAGAATTCATGGCAAGCGTCGCGCTAGGCCAAACTATTTCGTGCCGACCGACTCGGCCATGAAAATGTTCCACGATGCATGGTGCGGTCGAGATCGAACCACGATTCCTGAGTCCAGCTTTATTTAATTGTTAGCGTCCATGTCTTTTTGGAGGCGTGTTAAATGTGATCTTGGTTTCCATCATGAGATGGAGGTAGACACTTCTTTATTAATCCCAGCAAAAGGGTTCTCTTCGGATGACGATTATCAAAGGCACGTACAGGCTTATAAAAACGGCCCCGATTTTATATCCTTCTGCAAAGAATGCGGACCGATTATTGGCGGAAGATCATACAGGGATTGGTAACACCTAACCAGGAAATAGGCAGCAGATTGACATCTATCACGCATAACAGAGAGGACTTAGTGTATGAGTGTTTCAGGTCGCAATAGGAGACGGCATGTTTGAACTGAGAGCGGCTTCAATTAAATGCTTTTTTGGCATCCATTCATTTAGCTATTGGCGTGATATTGGAAAAGAAAACCCAATAAGCGAATCTGGATTCGGAATACTGTTTTACTCTGATAAAAGATGCTATTGCGAGTTTTGCGGTAAAGAAAAGAAGATGGACAACATTAACTTGGGTAATCTTCCCGAGTTATTGCCTCGTAAACACAGTACATAACAACCCGGCGCACTAAAGCGCATAACACCAGCAATAACCGGCGCGAGGTACGAGCGTCCGAGCCGAAGGCGGGGGTTTATTGATTTGTTATATTGCGATTACTCGAAAACAAAGGGTCATGACATGAAAGCAAGAATGAAAACAAACTTGATAGCACGATACCAAACGTGCGATGCCATCAAAGGGGAGTTGCACGCTGTTTGGAAAATGTGGGGGTGGTTAGAATATGTAAAAACTAAAATATTCTTACAGAGTATTGACGGCAAAATAGTAGACTTGGTGTTTACTGCTGGTGATGCCTTTGAGAAGAACGACAACAATATATGGCTTCCTGATGAACTTTGGGAAGCAATATAACGCCCAAAATCAGCGTAAAAATGATTTACAAACTTAAATTAAACGATAAACCACGCCCATTTTTTACGTTGGATTTTATTGTTAGATGTGAGATTAGTATGAACCAGATACCACTAGAAAAGCTAACTAAAGACGAATTGATAACTTTAATTAATACGCATAGTTATATTAGAACTCCCGATGCAACAAGGGTTTATTACGAATCAAGAGCAAAGAAAAATCAAAAAGAGTCGGAAAAAGTAAGAACTGAAATCGATGAAGTTTTAGAAGCGCAAAAAATCACATCTATGGAGTTTAATCTATGTCGTGATTTAAACGAAAAAATGAAGCTTGCTAAAAAACTTTCTAGCATGGAATCGAAATGGCTAGATTTAAACAAGAAGTGGGAAATACTGTATAAAAAAGGCAATGCAATATTTGCTGAATGTTACGGCGATTAATTAACATCTAACGATAAAGGTAACTTGCCGCGATTGGTGGCACAAACTTGGAGAAACGATAATGCAAAACGAAGCTAAAGAACTAGAGCCGAACGACGCGGTAAGCGGTCGAGTTGACCTGCTTGTTAGCTGCGGCTTTTGCGAAGGTGAAATTGAAACACGCGCGGTTGAGAATTGCTCCTGCCATATAAGCCCGCCTTGCTCTGCTTGTACTGAGCCACGCAACTTTTGCCCTGAGTGCGGATGGGAAGAGGCGGACGAGCCAATAGAAGAGCCAAAATATACATGTAAGCCTTATGAGTCGCCGAAACCTAGTCCGATGGATAATACAAAGATTGACTGGCGATATAAACCACACACTCACTTCACCATGATTAAGTATGGGGTTTATCCAGAAGGAACAACAATGGCCGAAGTGAAAAAAGAGGTGGACGGGACATTTGGCGGAAGATTTAACTATTTTGGTGGCGGTAAATTTGAGTTTATTGCTTACACAGACTAAGCAGCTAACATTAAGTGGACGAAAAACTCTCGTGTTTAACTACGACAATCTTTCGTAAAAGTACCCGAGCAATTTACTTTGCTACAATAAAATCAAGTAGTTATTTTTTATTAATTGAGGAAATACGAATAATTAGATATTTTAAAATAAAGCTTGATAATCTAGTAGTATCGTGAGATTATAATCACGAAAGATCGCCCTCCCGCTCTTTCATTTTTATCTCCCTTTTAGCCCAGTCTTATGATTGGGCTTTTTTATGAGCTGGTTATTTTGAATCTTTTTTGTTTGTTATATCTGCTGGCTGATCTTTACGATTCGACCCTATCCAGAAATTAACTGAAGCAAGCCATCCAGCAACTAAATTACCAAGCAGCATAGTGACAACCCCATCCTGCTTCACGTCAGGGACTGTGATATAAAGATAAGTCATGGCTGCCATTATTACGGTTAAAAGTATTACAAGTATTGCCGGTATGTGTGACTGCCTATTCATTTGCTCACCCTTCTAAGTTCGGCCTCAAGCGTTCCTAGTCGGCCCTCAATGGTTTTAACTTTAGTGTTTGCAATCTCTTTAATAAACTCATTTGACGTTGTGATGACTGCAACGCTCGTTGTCAGAGTGCCCACTGCCGTAACCACATCTTTTACGTCGCCGCTTAGTGTGTTTAGAGCCGTTCCATAAGACGCCATTTCCACAGCTCTAGCCTCGGCTGCTTGAGATATTTTAGCCTCAATATTATTGGTTCTCTCTTCCAGTTTTGGAACTAAAAACACTATACCAACGACTATGGGCAATATGGCGACTATAATTAGCTCCACTATTGACCTTGATGGCGCTGGCACTTTGCTTGCCATCATTCCTATGAATGGTATGTGTTGTATTATCTCAGTTTTCCACGGCACGGTCGCTCATCCTTGTTTTGCTAAATCAAATTTATTTCATTGAGTTAAGACTCGACCCACTAATTAACGTCGTCAACAATAAGCCAATCTAACAGCTCAAAATTGGCAGGCGCGAAATCATGCCATTCAGTTTCAT
>JAOTSL010000145.1 GCA_029864945.1 Gammaproteobacteria bacterium | reverse complement strand
AAAACTCATGGGGCCGAATCAGAATTTCTTATCATGTGAGGCGAATAGTGGTTCTATTTAACGAACATGATAAGAAATTCTGATCGGTATCCATGAGTTTGCAGCCAAACAGTGTTAAGTCCGACAGTCTCCTAGCAGAGAAATATGTTTAATGCAGTAATAATTCAGCACCTTAAGATCGACCATTTTAATTTGCCTTTAGCCGCTTATATTTATTCCACAATGTATCGAAATAAACCTCATTTTAGACTATTTCCTTATAATAAGGTTAAACAACATACGATTATCAACAATTAAAAATCCACGTTTAGCGTTTTACTCAAGTTTCAGTGAGCTCAGCGTAAGTAAGTGCAAAAGCAGCTATTGCTTTATCTAAATCGGCAATAGTATGCGCCGCTGAGATCTGGGTACGTATTCTTGCCTTGCCTTTTGGCACTACGGGAAAAAAGAATCCAATGGCATAAATTCCGTGTTCCAATAATTTTTTTGACATTTTTTGAGCCAATACAGCATCCCCGAGCATCACGGGTACAATTGGATGATCTCCTTGATCAACAGCAAAACCGGCTGCCTTCATACCTTTACGGAAATAATGCGTATTTTCTTCTAATCTATCTCGTAAAGCCGTAGACCCACTTAACATATCCAGCACTTTAATTGATGCAGCACAAATGGCTGGCGCGACTGTATTTGAAAACAGATATGGTCTAGAACGTTGCCGTAACATATCAACAATTTCTTTACGCGCAGACGTGTAACCACCGGAGGCGCCACCAAGCGCTTTACCGAATGTACCGGTAATAATGTCCACACGATCCATCACACCACAATACTCATGCACGCCACGGCCCGTTTTACCCATAAAGCCAACAGCATGGCAGTCATCATGGTGTACCATCGCATCGTATTTATCTGCGAGGTCACAAATTTTATCCAACTGAGCTATAGTGCCATCCATGGAAAAAACGCCATCGGTCGTAATTAAAATTCGCCGTGCGCCACCAGCTTTCGCTTCGATTAGTTTTTCTTCTAGGTCGTTCATATTATTATTTTTGTATCGAAAGCGAGCCGCCTTGCACAAGCGGACACCATCTATAATAGAGGCATGATTCAACTCATCGGAAATAACAGCATCTTCGGCAGTTAAAATAGTTTCAAAAAGACCTGTATTCGCATCAAAACAAGCTGCATAAAGAATTGTATCTTCCATACCCAGAAAATCACTGACCTTTTGTTCAAGTGTTTTATGAATAGTTTGAGTACCACAAATGAAGCGTACTGACGATAAACCAAAACCCCATTGATCATAACTGTCTTTTGCGGCCTGAATAACTTCAGGGTTATTAGCCAGACCAAGATAATTATTCGCGCACATGTTAATTACCTCGCTACCATCAGCCAAGGTGATTTCGTTGTCTTGATCAGATGAGATTATGCGCTCAGTTTTCCATAAACCGGCTTCTTTTATTTCAACCAAATCCTGGGCTATACTTGCTTTTCCAGTTTTAAAACTCATTTTTTTAGTTCCCTCTAATTGGCTTCCCAATTTAAAATAACTTTCCCGGATTGCCCTGAACGCATAACATCAAATCCTTTTTGGAAATCAGTGAAATGATAACGATGAGTAATAATTTTCTCTAGCGGAAGACCACTTTGCACCATCATCGAACCTTTGTACCAGGTTTCATAAATTTCACGGCCGTAAATACCTTTAATATTTAAGCCTTTAAAAACAACTTTATCCCAGTCGATTCCGGTGCCATTTGGCATAATAGCCAACATAGAAATACTGCCACCATTAATCATTTTACTTAACATATCTCGGAAAGCATGTGGTGAACCCGACATTTCCATACCCACATCAAAGCCTTCAAAAATACCTAAACTGTGCATAAACTCTGTGCTTATGGCATCATCATTTACATTCAAAGGAATCGCTTTTGGGACTATTTTTTTCACCAAATCCAGGCGGTAATCATTAAGGTCTGTTATAACTATATTACGCGCCCCGCAATGCGCAGCAACCATTGCCGCCATTATGCCAATTGGGCCTGCGCCTGTGATCAATACATCCTCACCAACCATATTAAAAGACAACGCTGTATGAACCGCATTGCCATAAGGATCGAAACAGGCGAGAACATCTGTGGGAATAGCCTTGCTTGGTTTGAAAACATTTTTTGCTGGAATAGAAAGGTACTCAGCGAAACAACCTGTGCGATTAACACCTATCCCAATAGTGTTCGGACAAAGATGACGGCGTCCGGCCAAACAATTACGGCAGCGCTCACAAACAATATGACCTTCACCGGAAACAACATCACCTATATTGATCCCTTCAACATTGGCACCCACCTCAGCAACAACACCAGCGAACTCATGGCCTACCGTCATCGGAACTGGAATTGTTTTTTGCGCCCATTCATCCCAGTTATAAATGTGGATATCCGTTCCGCAAATGGCCGTTTTTTGAATCTTAACTAAAACATCGTTATTACCTATCTCTGGAACAGGTACATCTTCCAGCCACAAACCTTCTTTGGCGTACTTTTTTACTAATGCTTTCATGGTTTTCATGGATAGAACCTTTAAAATAACGTTGGATAATTAAAGCATTCGGCGGCCACACAGAAATATTTAGGGCATCTTTTTTTTATTTCTGCCGACCTATCTTTTCTTCTACCTCATCCCAAACCCAAATATTATCAGCCTTTAAATGCACGCCACCTATCCAGCGGTTTATATTACCTAATCCGGGCCATTGCAGCTCACCGTTTATGACTTGCTGCCCAACCTCTGTAATTGAAAGAATCTGATCGGGAGATGCTGGTAATGTTAACGTTTGTCCTTCAGGTAATTTAATTAGCGGTAAATCACCTTCCAGCATTTGTGCAAGGTATCCCCAAAATTGAGTATCCCCCATAAATCGCCGTTCTTCACTTTGCTGGTAGGCAGTAAACAATTGTCCGGCGGGCATCGCTTTTTGCTGTAATGCTAATAGAGCTTGTTTTTGAGTTAATGTCAGACCTGTTTTTGCATCAGGGTATTCTTGCAAGATACGCTTTACGGCATCGGCAAGAAATGGCAAACACGAGGTGTCCTGCTGCAACAGGTTTTGCCACTCAAGTGGCGTATCTAGTGTGTAGGTTTGCCATGCAGTGGTTGCGATTACGACTTGCTCATACAGCAACGGTTGTGCATGATTTTCCAGTTCGCTCATTTCTGCTGGACTGAGCATTCCCAGATAATTGTCTGTGCATATAAGATGTATATTGGTATTTTCGAGATCCTGTGAGGCAAACCAGGTAAGGATTTGGATAATTTGTAACTGATCGTAAAGGTCATGCTCAAACCAAAGCACAACTCGCTCATAATTTCTGAAGTTGCTTAACAAATTATCGCGATAGTGAAACCACTCTCTAACCTCATCAAGTTTGGCCCAATTTTGATTTGCGATAAACTTGACACGCACTTCAGACATTTCCTGCAGAGATAATCCAGCGGGAACTGGCCCTTCGTGCAATACATCCCGCCAGGGCAACAAGTCCCCTCCTATCCCAGCCTGCTGCATGATTTGAATGACTGAATCACCATTTGTCACATTTAATGTTGTCACTATTTACAACTTCCGCAGATACCATAGATATACAAACAGTGATCCGTCATTTCAAAACCGGCATCTTTGGCAATTTGTTCTTGACGTTCTTCTATGATGCTATCTACAAATTCAACAACCTCTCCACATTTCATGCACACAAGGTGGTCATGATGATCCCCTCTGTTAAGCTCAAAAACTGCACGCCCGTCTTCAAATCGGTGCCGGCACACCATACCCGCCGCTTCAAACTGGGTTAGTACTCGATAAACCGTCGCGAGTGCGATATCTTCATTATTTTCTGCAAACACATTACATATGTCCTCAGCACTCATATGCGTATTATCCGTTTGCTCTAATACTTCAAGTATTTTCACCCTAGGCAATGTCGCTTTTAAGCCTGCATCTTTTAAATTTTGTTTATCCAATTTCTAATCCTAAAAGTTTGCTGTTTCATGATATTTAGCCAAGGGGCGGCGCATTTAGTTAACTCATATGGTCAACTTAATTTCCTTATCCCATATTCAGTATACTTTTCTTACATACTAAACTCGCGCCAGACTGATTTTTCAAGGATAATGTCCCGGAACCTGTCCGAGAATGGCAGCTTTTACTGAGTTTTTCACTGAACCGTTTACTGAACTATTTACTTAAATATTTACTTAAATATTTACTTAAATATTTACATAACAAAGAATATAACCCTAGACGAGTGAGTTTTATGACTAAAACAATGATTTTCCTGTTATTTGTAGCATTAATCAGCACCAATGGGTGCACAGTTCATCGTCTGGACATACAGCAAGGCAATATTATCAAAGATGAGATGGTTGATCAGCTTAAAATTGGCAGTAGCAAGCGCCAGGTTCGATTCGTTATGGGTAGCCCGCTTTTAACTGACCCTTTCCATGCCGACAGATGGGATTATGTTTTCACCGAGCAACCAGGGGACAAACGAGAAATCACCGAATATCGCCACTTATCGGTTTATTTTGAAGGCGATAAGTTAGTTAAAATTGTTAAATAAATAGATCTCAATAATAGATACAATTAAAAAATAACTCCCATCAAGAGAGCGGTTATTAATCAACCGCTTTCTCATTTAACATCAGCTATCTAACCCGGAATATCCCCGCCACCTTTTTTCATCGCCTTACCTTCAGCCGCTCGCCGTCGGCGCACTTCTTTAGGATCAGCTATTAACGGGCGATATATTTCAACTCTGTCTTTTTCTCTCAGCACGGCATCAGGTTTAGTCAATTTGCCAAAAATACCAATTTTATTGGTTTTTTTCAGATCAATATCAGGAAATTCTTCCAATATACCGGATAGCTCAACAAGCTGCCCCACAGTTGTGCCTGCTTCTACATCCAAGCTCATTAAAATTTGATGATCTGGTAACGCATAGGCTAACTCTACGGGGATTTTTAATATTTCAGTTGATGGCATATTTTATTACTCGACTTTTTAATAACTGCTTTTAGTAACTGCTATTAACAACTAAGTAGTTACTGAATTAATTGCGGCCATAAACCACTGCTGCTCGGCCAACAAACGCATTAACTAATGAATTACAAATCTGACTAAAAACGGGTCCTAATGTCATACTCAGTAATTGGTTGGAAAAATCAAATTCAATATCCAGCGATACTTTGCAGGCGCTTTCATTTAGTGCCGTAAATCGCCAGTAACCGTGCAGGCTTTTAAAAGGCCCATCTACCAGGTTCATTTCAATCTGACTTGCGTTGGTATTTATATTTCGAGTAGTGAATGTTTTATGAATACCTGCCTTGGAAATATCGATACTGGCTATTACTTCGCCACTATTATCATTACCACCAGTTGCTCGGTCTATTATATTGGTTGATTTACACCAGGGCAAAAACTCAGCATACCTTTCAATATCATCAACCAACTTAAACATGTCATTCGCAGAAAACGGCACAAGTGCACTGCGATTGATTGTAGTCATATTATGCCTATAACGTTTAAAAATATAATTATAACAGCAATTGGCGCAACAAATTTCAACAAGAAAAACCAAAGCTTAAAACCTGCACCCTGCCCAATATTCAGCTCTTCTGCGGTGATCACTTTTGGCAACACCCACACAACAAATATCGACATCAACAAACCACCTAATGGCAACATAATGTTGGAGGCTAGGTAATCCACTAAATCGAAAAATGTTTTATCAAAGAGTTTTACATCAGCCGTTACGTTAAACGATAAAACTGTTCCCAAACCAGCTAACCAGGTTAATCCACCCGCAATCGTACAGGCACGAGTACGACTCATATTTTTATTTTCCACAAGCCAGGTTATTACCGGTTCAATAATGGAAATAGATGAAGTCCAGGCAGCAAATGTTAACAGGATAAAAAACAATGTACCAAATACAATGCCCCCCGGCATTTGACCAAAGGCAATCGGCAGTGTTTGGAAAATGAGCCCAGGACCCGCTCCCGGTTCAAGGCCATTTGAAAACACAATGGGGAAAATAGCCAATCCCGCAAGCAGCGCAACAAATGTATCAGCGAGCGCGATGATAATGCTGGTTTTGGCAATAGATACGTTATTTGGCAAATACGCACCATAAATCATAATCGCCCCCATGCCCAGACTCAGCGTAAAAAATGCATGCCCCATGGCAATCAATACACCGTTCGCGGTAATTCTACCGAAGTCGGGTTTAAATAAAAACTCAACCCCACGCATAAATTCACCCATGCTCATGGCATAACCCACCATGACCAAAAGCAAAATTAGCAACGCCGGCATTAAAATTCGAACAGCTTTTTCTAGGCCATTCTTAACACCGCGCGCAACCACCACCATGGTCATAATCATAAATGCGGTATGCCAAAAAATAAGCGTACCTGGAGAAGCTAATAAATCACTGAAATTTTTACCAACTTGCTCAGCAGTCGCATCATAAAAAGTACCCGATATGGAATCGAGAATATAAGATAAGGCCCAGCCGGCAATCACCGAATAAAAAGAAAGAATAAGAAAACCGGCCAACATCCCCGACCAGCCAATAATCTGCCAAGCTGGATGAGCCTTTGCCTCACCACACAAATGACGAAGTGTATTAATAGGAGTGCTACGCCCACGTCTGCCCATTAAAATTTCAGCCATCATAATGGGAACGCCAATTACGGCGATACAAAGCAAATAGATTAGTACAAATGCACCACCGCCATTTTCACCTGCGATATAGGGAAATTTCCAAATGTTACCCAACCCCACAGCGGAACCTGTTGCAGCCAGTATAAATACCCAGCGACTAGACCATAAACCGTGGACGGATTCCCTTTGTTCACTCATGGATATATCTCTTTTTGTTCGCAATTACCTGAATTGTTATGTAAATTGGGGTGAAATTCAAGTTTGTAAGGCATACAAAAATACAAATGATAAAAAAACAAACAAATACGCCCAGTATCTACTGGCATGACTATGAAACATTCGGCACAAATCCAAAGACCGATCGCCCATCTCAATTTGCCGGCATTCGTACTGACCTTGAACTAAATATCATTGGTGAGCCACTGATGATATATGCTAGGCCAGCTAACGATTTTTTGCCCGAGCCGGAAGCGTGTTTAATAACCGGTATAACACCACAAAAAACACTTCGTGATGGCATACCTGAAACAACTTTTATTCAAACTATTTTGGATGAGTTTTCTCAAGCTAATACCTGCGTTGCCGGTTATAACAGCTTGCGATTTGACGATGAGTTCACCCGCTACTCGCTGTATCGAAATTTGTTCCCGGCCTACGATAGAGAATGGCAAAACGGAAATTCACGATGGGACATTATTGATTTAGTACGAGTAACACACGCCTTAAGGCCCGATGGTATAAACTGGCCAACACATGAAGACGGGCGGCCCAGCTATCGTTTAGAACAATTAACAGAAGCGAATAATCTGTCACACGAAGCAGCCCACGATGCATTGTCTGATGTGTTGGCAACAATTGCCGTTGCTAAGCTTATCAAAGAAAAACAACCTGCCTTATATAATTACTATTTTGAAAATAGACAAAAACGAAATACCGCAAAACTACTGGACATACATAACAAAAAACCAGTGCTACATACCTCTTCTATGTTTTCTACCGATTATTTTTGCACAGCATTAATAGTCCCTCTTATTCAGGACCCTATAAATTCA
>JAOTSL010000012.1 GCA_029864945.1 Gammaproteobacteria bacterium | reverse complement strand
CTTTTCTCAGCTTTATCATCTGGGGGTTTATTTTTACGCCACCAAATACAACAGTTGAGCTCAGGGGTAAGTACTTACCATAGGTTGTAACGCTCTCTTCTATTTGTGCTGCGAGTTCCCGGGTAGGCGTTAAAATAAGAGCGCGTGCTTGATTGGCTTGGGCGCGTTCGCCTTGGGATAGCAGCTCTAATAGCGGTAGTGTAAACCCGGCGGTTTTACCTGTACCTGTTTGGGCTGCAGCCATTACATCTTTGCCTTGAAGTACGGCTGGTATTGCCTGAAGTTGAATGGGGGTAGCGGTTTCGTAACCGTGTTCGGTCACGGCTTTTAAGATAGGGGCGGATAAGCCTAAGGAGGAAAAACTCATAGATGATCTCTTTTTATTGATTCTGGAGCGCCATGTTGGCGGGGCATGTAGCTTACAGTATATGCCTGTTTGGCGCTACGAAGAGGCACCAAGAAATTGACACATTGCTTAGATTAGCGGCCTTTAGCGAAATTTAATGTAGGTATATTATCTTCTGTTATATAAATCAATCAAAATATCCCGCATAACCTGTGTAGCTGGGCCGGCAGCATCGGGTGATGCCAGTGTGAGATAAATTTGGATGCGGCGCTCAGCTCTGGTTGAAAGGTTTAATGTTTTTAGTTGTCCTGTTTTAATAAATGGCTCGGCCAGATGAGAGGGAATAAATGCGAAACCTAAGCCCCGAATGAGTGCCTGAATAGAATGACTAAAATGGGTGACGGTTAGTCGCTGTTCTGAGCCCAGCCAGCCAGTATCCTGATTTCGTTTTACACCTGAGTCTCTTACTACAATTTGCCTGTGTTGTTTTAAATCCTGATCGGTTAAATCACGTTTTCCTCGGCAAAGCGGATGATTGGTTTGGGCAACCGGAACCATGTTAACGGAATCTATTGGTTGGCCAAGGAATCCCGGAGGTGTTTGGCCTGATAATACAATATTTGCTTTTTTCTCTAGTAATAACTCAGCAGTGCCGGATAAAGTACTTTCGAGCAGTACAATTCGGGTGTGGGGTGCCTGTTCTGTAAACCTGTCTATGGAATTGAAAAGAGGTTCCATATCGATAATCGAATCAAGACCAATGATGACTTCAGCTTCCCATCCCTGAGCTAAGCAGTTGGCTGTTTGTTCAACCTCATAGGCGTGATTGAGTAGCTGGCTAGCACGTCGGTAAAGGACTTTGCCTTCCTCTGTCATTACCGCTTTTCGTCCATTGAGGCTTAATACAGGTGCGGGTAGTTGCTCTTCCAGCTTTGCAATAGCGTAGCTGATGCTCGACTGGCTTTTGCTAAGGACCTCAGCTGCTTTAGCAAATGAACCTTCATCAACTACAGCTTTAAATGTTGCCCACTGATCTAGCGTGACTTTTGGAAGTTTCATTTGCTAAATCTTCGCCTAAGCCTTTGTCTAAACTTAAGCAAAGGGTCAAATAAACCGATAGTCATCATCTAAAAATCCTTAATATCAATCGAAAAAATCGTTTATTCTTATTGTAGTCTTGAAGTATATGTTTAGTAAATCTAAAAACATTTGGTGATGTTATTTGGCAAAGTAAAGCGAGGGTTAAAACATGTATCGAACAGTAAGCAGAATATTAACTGCACGGCCGGCTTCCGATGGTGCTGGTGTGAAGCTTAATCGCGTATTTGGTGGCGATCGAACCAATAAAGAATTCGATCCATTTTTGATGCTGGATGAATTTGGTTCTGACGAGGCATCAGATTATATTGCTGGTTTCCCATCGCATCCCCATCGTGGATTTGAAACGGTGACTTATATGCTAAATGGAAAAATGTTGCATGAGGACCATTTGGGGAATCAGGGTTTACTAAATGGTGGCGATGTTCAATGGATGACGGCTGCTCGCGGTATTATTCATTCAGAAATGCCTCAGCAGGAAGAGGGTTTGATGCGTGGTTTTCAGTTGTGGGTAAATTTACCATCTAATGAAAAAATGAAAGATCCCTATTATCGGGATATTGAGACAAAAGATATTCCTGAAGTGGAATTTGATGGCATTAAAGTAAGAGTGATCGCGGGTGATGTTGTTTTGCATGATAAAACCTTAAAAGGCGCGGTTAATGGTTTGTCCACCGAGCCGGTGTATCTTGATGTTCATATGCCAGAGAATTCAGTAGTGGAAATTCCCGTGACCGATGGGCATACAGCACTGGTGTATGTGTACGAAAATGAGGTGATGGTTGCTGACGATGAAACGGTTTTAAAAGCGTTTAGCGTTGCTTCGTTTAGTCGCGAAGGTAAAGTGAAGGTGACTAGCAAATTGTCTGCGCGGTTTTTACTTTTGTCTGGTAAACCTATTGGTGAGCCGATTGCTCAATATGGGCCGTTTGTAATGAATACGCCTCAAGAAATTGATCAGGCGATTCAGGATTATCGTGATGGGAGTTTGACGTCATAATTTTTGATAATAACTATTAGAATAAAATGTCCTTTGCGACTTTATGTCGCACGGGTATTTGGTAAGTTAAATTAGCTGTTAAAATGGATTGAATTATCAAAAGCAAGTTGATAAGAAGTTTGGGATAAATGAACATTGTCTAAATGAAATCCAGGTTTTGCTTGGCCATTTTCATCTGAAGTAATTGAATAAGTGTTTATAAATATAATGCTGTCTATTCTCTCACAGCAGTGTTTTAACGACAGATTTAGATGCCTAATTATTTCGATTCGTTTTTTTTGGTTGTCACTTAACTTGGTGTTTTCTATTACAATTGGCGCGGGAATGCCAAGCAAATAAGCAGAGATATTTTTTGAATTTGCCGTCACTCTAATATACTCGACGTATTGTGAAGCCATACTTTTGCATATGGAAATTAGATTGCTTTCATTGTCATTTAGTTGAAGTATAATCCCTTCGTTTTCCCTGCAGTCAATTTCCCCTATATTAAATGCAACGGCGCTATTATCTGGGATGCTTTCAATTGCTCGTTTGAACGAAAACTTGAATTCATTTTCGTGTGGGTTTATCAAATGCCATATTTTACAGCCTATAATTAATCTGGTTTCGCTGAAATATTTTTCTCCTTTAATGTTTAGTAATTGACGATTGTTGGCTAATGTATGGCTGTCTCCAATAAAGTATATTTCTTTTAGTCCATTTTTGTTTTTTGGATCAATTGTTTTACAAAGAGCATTCAAGTAATCACAATAAGCTTTCGTAAAGTTATTTCTTTCATCAGGTAAATTTTCCTCTGGAGGATGGGCGGAAAGTGACAGGTATTTTTGTGTGCTATTTTTGTCGCCGCTTAGCCAAAAGAAAATCGCGTTGTATATGTGCAAGTCTGCGTTGTCGACTGCATTTTCCAAAGGCATATGCTTTTTTAATAAAGCAGAAATTCGTGGGTAGTCTTGTAGGCATGAAAAACAAGAGCATAGGTTTACTATAACGGCCCTGTCTTTTGGTTTTGTTGTTAAGGCGGACTGAAAGTGTGGTACGGCCTTGTTAACTTTTCCTATTGCTAAAAGGCATATGCCTAAACCAGCATGCGCGTCAAAATTTAATGCGTCGGACAGTAATGCATTTTTGTAATGTGAAATTGATTTCTCATATAATCCTTCGCCACGGTAAATATTCCCTAGAGATGTATCAACTTGATAAATATCTGGGTATTTTTCCTTTAGGGCTAATAAATATTGAGTTGCCATTTCCACTTTTCCTGAGGAATACCAGGCTCGAGAAATATTTAAGTGCGCCATGATATAAGTAGGGGAAGTATTAATGGCTTTTTGAAAGTAGCTGGCAGCTAATTCAAATTGATTTAAATCGAAATGACATAGCCCCAGTGTATTGATAATGCCAGTTTCATTCGGACTTAATATTAACGCCTTGTTGCAAAAAAATATTGCCTCATCGGTTCTGTCAATTTTTCTTAATAGAATTGAGATATTGCTGTAGCTCTCGATTTGATTTGGATCAAGTGAAAGCGCTGTAAAGTAAGCTTCTTCAGCGGCTCTGTTATCACCCAACTCAACGAGTATATTACCTTTAGTGTTAAAGAATTGAGGGTAGGGTGTGATGTTGATGGATGAATTGATAAATTCTAGCGCGTTATTTAGATCCCCTTTTTCACAACGTATAATGGCCAATAAATGCATGACGTCCTGATTGTCAGGGTCCAGCATATAAGCTCCGGTCGCAATTTGCTCGGCTTCACGTAAATTTCCCGCATTAAGTTGCCGGATAGCTTCATCATATTGTGAGTGAATTATATTCAAACTGTATCGCCGATTAGTTGTTAACTAATTTATTTATACATAAAATACGCCAATTTTGAAAAACTAGATGAGCCAACTTAAGTCTTATATTGTAAATGTGTCGATTGATTTCAGATGGAGCTTAAGTGTGTTTCTTATAATCAGAGCTTTAAGTTTATACGCCCGATCTGATCGATGGGGTTTCAGTAACAAAAAAAGCCCCTGCTAAAATAGCAGGGGCTTTTTTATTTTACAGTCGCTCTTTAAGTCTACTTAAGGCGCTTTAGGCGCTCGACTTGAACGTTTTCGTTCATTCTCTGTCAGTAATTTCTTACGAATGCGAATGAAGTGTGGTGTTACTTCTACCAATTCATCATCATCGATAAATTCCAATGCCTGTTCAAGTGATTGGCGAATTGGTGGTGTTAAGTCCATAGCTTCATCAGTACCGGATGCGCGAACGTTGGTTAATTGCTTTGCTTTGAGTGCGTTAACAACCAAGTCATTCGAACGATTGTGAATGCCGATTACCATGCCTTCATAGACTGCGTCGTTATGGCTCAAGAACATACGGCCTCGCTCTTGAAGATTCCACAATGCGAAACCAACTGCCTTACCAATTGCGTTGGAAACAAGTACGCCGTTAGTTCGTAGGCCAAATGTGCCTTTTTTCATTGGCCCATAATGGTCGAATACGCTGTACATCAAACCACTGCCTTGAGTAGAGGTTAAAAACTCTGTACGAAAACCAATTAATCCACGAGAAGGAATAATAAAGTCCAAACGAACGCGACCTTTTCCGTCTGGAACCATATTTTTTAGGTCGCCACCGCGCATGCCAAGTTTTTCCATAACCGTACCTTGATGTTGCTCTTCAACATCGGCAGTCAATTGCTCGTAAGGTTCTTGCTTTACACCGTCAACTTCTTTGATGATGACTTCAGGTCGGGAAACGCCTAGCTCAAAGCCTTCGCGACGCATGTTTTCGATTAAGATAGAAAGATGTAATTCACCACGGCCAGAAACGCGAAATTTATCAGCTTCGCCGC
Organism: Gammaproteobacteria bacterium; assembly: GCA_029864945.1. Classification (GTDB taxonomy): domain Bacteria; phylum Pseudomonadota; class Gammaproteobacteria; order S012-40; family S012-40; genus CALZJE01. The sequence goes on along the minus strand of JAOTSL010000012.1, from coordinate 17,634 downwards.
CTTCATCAACGCGTAGTGCAACGTTGGTTAATAGCTCTTTTTCCAATCGGTCACGAATATTTCGTGAAGTAACATATTTACCATCCTGACCAGCCATTGGTGAGTTGTTAACCTGAAAGGTCATGCTCACAGTTGGTTCATCCACTGACAATGGTGGTAAAGCTTCTACATTATTTGGATCACATAATGTGTCGGAGATATTCAATGGGTCAACACCGGTGAATACGATAATGTCACCGGCTGTTGCTTCTGGTACTTCAACACGATTCAGTCCGTGGAAACCCATGATAGTTAAAATTCTTGCATTACGTTCCGCGCCATCAGCACCGACAACTTTAACTTGAGTATTTGTTTTTATTTTACCGCGATTGACTCGGCCTATACCCATTAAGCCAACATAACTGTTGTAATCAAGTGCGCTGACCTGCATTTGAAATGGGCCCTCGGTGTCAAGTTTAGGTGCTGAAACATGACTTACAATAGTTTCAAGCAACGGCGTCATGTCACCTTCGCGAACGTCATCAGTAAGGCCAGCATAACCATTTAAGGCCGATGCATATACAACTGGGAAGTCTAGCTGTTCGTCAGTTCCACCTAGGCGATCAAATAAATCAAATGTTTGATCCAATACATAGTCGGGACGTGCACCAGGGCGATCAATTTTGTTGATAACAACAATTGGGCTAAGACCCATGTCGAAAGCTTTTTGAGTAACAAATCGTGTTTGAGGCATAGGGCCGTCAACAGCGTCAACCAAGAGCAATACGCAATCAACCATGGAAAGTACGCGTTCTACTTCGCCACCAAAATCAGCATGGCCAGGGGTGTCTACGATGTTTATTCGGTAGCCGTTCCAGGTGATAGCCGTATTTTTTGCGAGAATGGTGATGCCACGTTCTTTTTCAATGTCGTTGGAGTCCATTACGCGTTCTTCTGCGTCTCCTCGTGACTCTAATGTGCCCGAGAATTGCAGAAGTTTGTCAACGAGTGTGGTTTTCCCGTGATCGACGTGGGCAATGATTGCTATGTTGCGAAGTTTTTCCAGATTGCTCATGATGGTTTGCTTTTTGGTTGGTAATTTTAAATCCCGTCGTAACCCAGAAAAATCAGTTGGATCGCAATCTTATCGCGAAGGACGTATGCCTTTGCTCTAAATTTACGCCCAACTGATGTTTCTAGGCGTTATTCGACGAGTACAATGTGGTTCGTTTTGCCTTGGTCTAGCATTGGCGGGATTCCAAACCTTCGTAAAAAGAGGCGCATTCTAACGATTTATACGGCTTTGAGCAAAAGATATCGGCAAAAATTGTATGAAAAGTAGCAGATTTAATGGGTTTTATGAACGAGGAGGCTAGAGGCCGGAGAATTGTAGTGCCTGCTGAGCTTCCTTCATGCCCTGACTTGCTGCTTTTTCAATCCAATGGTAGGCAAGTTTTTGGTTTAATTTGGTTCCTATGCCTGATTGATACATTCGACCCAGTTGGTATTGCGCTGAGGCGTCATTTTGGTCCGCCGCAGATAGATACGCTAGAAAGGCCTTTTCATAACTCCTTGGTATGATATCGCCCGTTTCATAGATTTTTGCTAGCGTAATAAGTGCGGGTGAAAATGATTGATTTGCCGATTTATGCAGCCACTCTAACCCTTGCTGGTTATCTGAAGTCGTATTTTTTTGTAGATAAGTTAGCGCAAGAGCAAGTTGAGCGGCTTTATCTCCATTTTCAGCCTGGACACGATTTTTGTAACCGCTATCTGTAAAAAGAGAAAGGGCTGTTTTCGCCGCTTTAATATTTTGTCGGGCGGCGGCGGCAAAGTAGAAAATGGCTTTCTTGTTATCCCTCTCTACAACATTTCCCGTCATGTATTGGTTGCCTAATTGATACAAGGCGCGTGGGTGATTTTGGTTGGCTGCCAAGTTTAACCAATAGTACGCCTGTTGCTCGTCTGTGGCGGTTTTAAAGCCCAGCAAATAGCGCATTCCTAGTTCGTACTGTTGTTCTGAATCACCGAGTAATGCGGAATCAGTTATATTGCCAAATTGTTTAACTTGCTGTTTTTTATTGCTTTCATTGGCAATGGTGTCTAGTTTTTTGTTTGCTTTTTGGTGTTCGTTATCGGCAGCCTTGCTGTACCATTCTCTGGCTTTATCCAGGTTTTTTTTGATTACGTCATTGCCTTTAAAATACATGCTGGCGAGCTGATATTGTGCATCGGCATGGTCTGCTTTGGCCGCTTTTGTTAACCAGAGATATGCTTTTTTTAGGTCTAGCGGGGCATTTTTGCCGGTTGTGTATGCATTACCTAATTTGTATTGTGCTTCAACTTTGCCTGCCCTTGCCAGTTTTAAGTTTTTTTCTAAAAAGAGTTGTTGAGCCGTCTTTTTTTGTTTAGTTTTTTGGGCTCTTTTTCTTTCTTCGTTTCGAGCGGGAAGGGCTTTAAGCGCTTGTTTAGCTTGTTTGTGATTTTGGTTTGCTGCCTTTTTAAGCCATTTTATTGCCGTTGTTTGATTTTTTTTAGCGCCTATTCCTTTCTGAAACATAAGCGCAAGTTCGTATTGTGCTTGTTTGTGATCTTGTTTGGCGGCTTTTTGATACCATTTTCTTGCTTCTGAAGTTTTTTGTTTGGTACCCAGGCCAAATCTGAGGATATTTGCATAGTGGTACTGTGCATCAGGTTCGCCTGCAATGGCGCGCTTTTCTAGCCAATATTTAGCTTTCTTATAGCTTTTTTGCTCGTAGTACAAAATGCCAAGTTGGTACTGGGCTTTTGCGTGAGATTTATTTGCGGCTTTTTTATACCACTTTATTGCTTTGTTTATATCTCGTTTAACCCTAGTGCCGGTCTCATAACGGCGGGCTTGTTGATAATCAGATGCGGCGCTACTGGTCTTTAGGTTTGAAGAGGATGCAGACGTAATGGCAAACGCAGACGTATTTGCCAGCATTAAAATGCAGCAAAGTAGTAGGGTGGAAATAATCTGGTTTGCTTTAATTGGTTGGTCCATTGGTATGTTCTTTTTGTGTTAGGCGTAATATATCAAGTTATGTGCCGTGTGATTATTAAAAGTATAGAAGCTTTAGAGCGAACCTACGAAAATATGGCAGTGTCTATTATTAAACTTATAGTAGCGTTATTTATTCGTATTATTTCTATTTATAGGGCTCGGTAAATTTGCAGGACTTTTGCGGGCATACTTTTTCAGATCCATTACGCTTACTTGTTTTGACGGTTAAAATTGGCCATTTACACTCCGGACATTTCTGATCAATAGGCGTATTCCATACGGCGTAACTGCAACCAGGATAACCTGAGCAGGAATAAAATACTTTCCCGTGACGTGACAGACGTTTAAGTATTGATCCTTTTTTGCATTCGGGGCACTTGATGCCGGTATTGTCAGGTTTTTCTAGCGGCTCTATGTGTTTACAGTCAGGATAATTGCTGCAACCAACAAATTTACCGAACTTCCCCTGCTTTATTATTAGCTTAGACTGGCAGGCAGGACACGAGCTACCTTCAACTACTTCGGCTTCATTTGAAGCGTCTTTGTCATCGCCCAGGTTGCGGGTGTAATCGCATTCAGGATACGTTGTACAACCGATGAATTGGCCGAGACGACCAAGGCGTATGGAAAGTGGTTTGCTACATTTAGGGCATTTTTCATTTATTATTTCTTGTGTAGCATCTTTGCGGTCGACTGTTTCGGTTTTGTCCCTGACTAGGTCGCTGAATGGCTTCCAGAATTCGTGCATAAGCGGAATCCATTCTTTTTCACCGCACGACACGGCATCGAGCTTATCTTCCATTCTGGCAGTAAAACTGTAGTCCACATACCGTGTAAAATGCCGCGTGAGAAATTTATTAACCACACGACCAACGTCGGTGGGATAAAAGCGTTTTTTATCTACTTCGACATATTCTCTGTTCTGCAAGGTCGAAATAATAGAAGAGTAGGTTGATGGACGACCAATGCCGTGTTCTTCAAGCGACTTAACCAGGCAGGCCTCAGAAAAACGTGTTGGTGGTTCACTGAAAAGCTGTTCTCGTCGAATTTTTAAAAGGTTAACTTTATCTCCTTCTTTTAGCGTGGGTAATATGCGTCCATTATCTTCATCTTCTATCTCGTCGTCTTCACCTTCAATGTAAACAGGCATGAAGCCTGGAGTGCTCACAGTATAGCCTGTTGCTTGAAAAATGCCTTGAACGGCGTCAAAATTCAGGCAAATGGAATCAATCGTTGCGGAAATCATTTGGCAGGCGATAGTTCGCTTCCAGATCAGTTCGTATAACTTGAACTGCTCTGGGGTTAGTTTCTTTTTAATCGCAGTTGGGACAATGTTCGGTGATGTCGGACGAATTGCCCCTTGTGCTTCCTGAGTGTTTTTGGGTTTTGTCTGATAAGCAGGTGGTAACTCGGGCAGTGATTCTGCGCCATATTTTAAGGCAATATATTCACGAATATCATCGACCGCTGCTTGTGACAGATGCGTAGAATCAGTGCGCACATAACTGATTAAACCAACTTCGCCGTTTCCTGTGTCGATGCCGTCATAAAGTTGTTGAGCTACACGCATGGTACGAAGAGCTGTAAAAGCCAGTTTGCGTGATGCCTCCTGTAGCAATGTAGATGTAACAAAAGGCGCAGCAGGATTTCGATGTATTTGTTTTTTCTCTACTTTCGAAACCGTCAGTTTGCCTTTGGTTAATATGCTAAGTGTTGTTTCAATTGCATCGGCATCATCTGCGTTATTAACGCTAAATTGAGTTAGGTCTGTGGTTTGATAACGAATCAGCTTAGCGGAAAAATTTTGTTTTTTTGCGCTAAGGTCCGCTTCTATCGGCCAGTATTCTTTTGCATCGAATGTTTCAATTTCTTGTTCACGCTCTACAATCATCCGCAATGCAGAGCTTTGAACGCGATCGGCTGAAAGGCCGCGGCGAATTTTTTTCCATAATAGGGGGGATAAACTGGAGCTAACAAGATAATCGAGAGCGTCTCTGGCTTGTTGGGCGTTAATCATTTCGTAGGAAAGGTTACGAGGGTTTTCAATTGCGCTCAGGATCGCAGGTTTGGTGATTTCGTGGAAAACAATACGTTTGACCGTTTTGCCTTCAAGTAGATTTTTCGACTTTAGAATTTCTAGCAGGTGCCAGGAGATGGCTTCGCCTTCTCTGTCCGGGTCTGTTGCGAGATATAGGGTGTCTGCGTTATTTATAGCTTCAGCGATAGCGGTAACGTGTTTTTTATTTTTCACAACGAGCTGATATTTAACATCAAAATCGTTATCTACGTCGACAGCACTTTCTTTTGTTTTTAAATTTCGAACGTGGCCGTATGTTGCGAGTACTTCAAATTCATCGCCAAGGTGTGTTTTAATTGTTTTCGCTTTAGCGGGCGACTCTACAATGATGAGAGTATTGGGCATTTTTGTTACAAATCTTTAAGATAGGCTCTTAGGAGCTCGCCTGAGAAAGGAAAACTTGCTGAGAAAAATATACTCGCTAGGGCCACCATAGATGGTGGAAGTGGCGGTTTTGCCGGAGCAATAAACCGGTAGTTTTCTATTCTCGGGCAAGCATTCTAGTGAATGCTGCTGGATACTTCGTCAAATACAACATCTTCGATCCACTCGAAGGTGGCTTCATGGCCTGGTTGATTAAATAATACCAGCAAAATCACCCATTTTAGTTGTTCAAGGTCAATTTCAGGTGTTTCAAGCGCCATTACGCGATCGATGATTATTTCTCGAATGTGTTGATCAAATGCACCAATGTTATCCATGAAATAGATAAATCCCATGCAGTCACGATTGAGTTTTTGCTTTTCGTGTTCGGAAAATACACGAAACGATTTTTTGCTTTGTTTCGCACCGGATGGTTCCGACTCCTGAAGATCAGATAAACCTTCAAGCCAGGAAATAGCCTTGTCGATTTCAGATAAGTGGAAGCCAGCTTCCTGAAGCTCAACTGTTAGCGCTGATTTATCTTGTTTGGTCGAATCTTCTTCGTCATCCATATAGTTTTCAAATAGATACATTAAGACATCTAGCACATTTTCTTTCATAAATTGCCCCTATTTAACGCGTGAGTATGTGCCGCCAGGCAAAGATACTACATAATCCTGCAATTCAAGTACCAAGAGCATGGACGAAACAGCCTCTGGAGTCAATCCACTTCGTTGTACGACAGTATCTATGGGGGTTGGTTCGAATCCCAGGTGATTTAAAATATCGAGGCACTCTGAGCTAAGTTGGTGCTCATTTGTATCGATTACGTCATCTGTGTCAGTTTTCAGTTGCAGTGGCCGCATATGTGGCAGCTCTTCAAGAATATGCTCTGCTTTTTCTACCAGCTTGGCGCCTTGTCTTATTAATGAATGACAACCTTTCACCAGTGGGTTGTGGATTGAGCCGGGAATGGCAAAGACCTCTCGGCCTTGTTCGCCTGCGCAGCGTGCGGTAATGAGTGAGCCACTTTGTTGAGCTGCTTCAACAACTAACACTCCCATACTCATTCCGCTAATGATTCTATTGCGCTTGGGGAAGTTCTCTTTTTTGGCAGGTGTATCTAGAGGATATTCTGAAATTAATGTGCCGCCGGCATCGACAATATCATGTGCGATTTGTCGGTGTCTGGCTGGATATACGCGATTAAGACCGGTTCCGATAATGGCGATGGTTTTGGATTTCGCTTGTTTTCCTGATGCGTCTTGGGCGGCCAGTGCGCCGCGATGACTTTCGTAATCAATTCCCAGCGCGAGCCCGCTTGTAATAATAATATTTTGCTCTGAGATATATTTTGCAAATTGGAAAGCGCAGTCTTTGCCGGATGGGCTAGGATTTCGGCTCCCCACAATGGCAAGTTGTGGCCGATTCAGGATGTCGGCATTGCCATGTACATAAAGCAGTGGCGGTGCATCGTGAATTTCTGACAATAGTCGTGGGTATCGAGAGTCATTTATCGTGATAATGTGGTTTTTTGGGCTATCTGCCCAGGCTAGTTCTTCGTCAATCGCATCCCAGTCAGGGTTTTTAATATACGCTAATGACCGGGCGTTCAGGTTTACCTGTTTTGTGATCGCATTTATATTGTCAAATACATCCTGCGGGGAATCAACAACTTCAAGAATTGATCTGAAGCTGACGGGGCCTATATAAGGTGTGCGATTAAGGGCAAGCCAGTATTTTAATTGTGTCATGGGGTTACAAGTACTAAATAGAGCGGTGGATTATTATACTGATTTGTCGGATATTAACGCGGATTAGGGAATTAATCCAGAAAGAAATACGTAACTATTTAGCTTACCTTTGATTTACTCGATTAAAGCCTTCAAGAGAGTTTGCGAGAAAGGCCTGGCAAACTTGAGAACGGCTCCTCGGTTTTGTCTCCTGAGCCGTTCTACCTTTCGGCTAATACTGCCTCGTCCGCGTTGGTTAATAAAGCTACTGCGAACGGGGTGTTATTAAGGGTTTGTCACACTATCCATCAGGTGGATGTCGCGAGTTGCTTTCATAATCAGTGCATAGCTGATTTTGTTGAATATTCTGAAAAGCAATAAATATCCTGAATGCTCGCTTGGAAGAGTGACTTCATCGCTTCTATCTTCGTTCATTGGGTCGTCAATTGTTTCACCGGCCTGAAAAATAGCCATTACATGGCCTTTCTCCATGCCGTGTTCAGAACCTTTATTAACAACAACGATCTGGTACTGACCTATTCGCGAAACGCCATCGATAACTGAAATGATTCTCCCGTTAATCAGGTTTTTTGGTGCGTGCGGGATAAAGTTGTATTCCATCATTTCTGGCACTGCGGGTATTAATCTATCACCGACTAATGCTTCGCGTTTTGCGTGGGTAATCATGACGGTGGAAGGGTCGCCGAATTTTTCAACTTTTGCCTCACCTATGTAGATTGCTTCCTGGCCAACGCTAACTTCGTCACCGTCGACTATATCGATATATTCATCACCGGTTCGTACTATGCTGTAGCGGGTATTGCTTCCAGGAATGATCCCTCTAACATATATGGTGTCGTTGGTACCGGAAATGAGGTGGTTATCTTGAATTCTGAGTACGTAAGGCAGGTTTTCCATGGCTTCGTTGCTTAAAACAGAAGGGCGACTTAAAAATTGCTGGATGGCGTCAATTGGAATAGTTGGGACTGCTTTACTCAGTTGGCGTTTGCGAACTGTGGGGCTGAGTTTAACGGTGCGTAAATTATCCTGAGTGGTATTGCCTCTTTTTAAGACTAGCTGAGGCTTTCCGTCCTTAAAAGTAAGCACAACTTCATCGCCGGGATAGATTAAATGGGGATTTTTAATCTGTGGATTGACTTGCCAGATATCGGGCCAGCGCCATGGATCACGCAAAAATCGTGAAGCAATGTCCCAAAGTGTATCGCCATCTTTAATAACGTAATTGCTTGGGTGCTGATTTTTTAATACGATTTCGTCTGCATAAACGGCTGATGTTGATGTTATAGCAAATAAAGCCAAAATTAGTATGCATACGCGTTTTATCATCATTCTTGCACTTGCCTTTTTAGTAATTCTAAATTTGAAAATGTGCTATTGAAAACTTGTTCGTGATGTAGCTTCGAGCCGCGCATTAATATCGTAGCTATAGTTAAGCCTGTTTTCTTACAACGCCACATGAATAGTTAATTGCTGAAGTTTTAATGCGAGCATTTATTTTTTCGGCTTCAATAACAATATACTGAAGTATAAGGTAAAAGTTTTTACTAGGGGGAGGTTTTTTACGGCATGATTTGAGCTCAACGGTTAGAATGCCAGATTAAAGTAACGCAAATTTGGCTGGTTCGCACAACTATTATGCTAAACTCCAGCGTTTTTTGGTGAAGCCCAATTTAGAAAGGCTTTGAAAGGCTCCATGTATGTCCGACGTATAGGCAGGGCATGCGACTATTAACTCGATTTAATTACAATATTATGGCTATATTAAAAATTCTAAATTATCCGGATCCTAAGTTACGCACTAAAGGCAAGCCGGTAAAAACCTTTGAAGAATCACTGGTTAAATTAAAGGCTGACATGCTTGATACTATGTACGCAGCGCCTGGTATTGGTTTGGCTGCGGTGCAAATAGGCGTATTTATCCGAATGCTAGTGATTGATATCTCAGAGGCGAAAAATGCCCCTCGCTGTTTTATTAACCCAGAGATTTTATCGTTTGAGGGTGAAATAGAAACAGAGGAGGGGTGTTTGTCGGTACCGGCGATATACGAGTCTGTTAAGCGGTTTGAAAGAATCCGGGTTAAAGCGCAGGACGAATTTGGCGAACACTTTGAGTTGGATGCAGAGGGTTTGTTGTCTGTCTGTATTCAGCACGAAATGGATCATCTTGAAGGCAAATTGTTTGTTGATTACCTGTCGCAAATGAAACAAGTGCGAATTCGTAAAAAAATGGAAAAATTACGTAAAGAAACGCTTTGAGATGAGATCTCTCACGACTTCCATATCATTCAGAATATTTGAAATATGAAAATTATATTTGCCGGTACGCCAGAGTTTGCAGCGGTTGCCCTTAATGCACTGTTGAGCAAAATTGAACTTGATCGGCCTGATTTTGAAGTGATTGCAGTTTATACCCAACCGGATAGGCCGGCCGGAAGAGGTAGAAAACTGACTCCAGGTGCGGTTAAGCAGGTGGCGTTAGAGGCGAATATTCCGGTTTATCAGCCCATCTCGTTAAAGACCGAAGAAGCTCAAGCCGAGTTAAAGTCTCTGGATGCTGATTTAATGGTAGTCGTTGCTTACGGTTTGTTATTACCGAAAGCCGTTTTGGATTCGCCAAAGTTGGGTTGCATTAATATTCATGGTTCATTATTGCCTCGCTGGCGAGGTGCTGCACCTATTCATCGTGCCATTCTTGCCGGTGATAAAAAAACCGGAATCACCATTATGCAAATGGATGTGGGACTGGATACGGGTGATATGTTGGTCATAAAGGAATGTGAAATATCTCCAAGTGATACATCCGCAACATTGCACGACCGTTTAGCCAGCCTTGGCGGTGAAGCTTTGTTGGAAGAGCTGGACAATATTGCAGCTAATGTTTCAAGGCCCGTAAAGCAAAATGACGAATTAGCCGTTTACGCGCATAAACTGGCAAAAACTGAGTCTGAAATAGACTGGCAGCAGAGTGCCGTACAGATTGATCGTCAAATTCGTGCATTTAATCCCTGGCCGGTTTCGCAAACATTGTTTGATGGAAAAATACTTCGAGTCTGGATGTCTTCGCTTGAAAGTCAGTCTAGTGAAGTTTCCTCGAGCAAAGTGCCCTCGAGCAAAGTGCCGGGTGAAATTGTTGCCGCCAGCAAAAAAGGCATAGACGTTTCTACCGGCAAAGGTCTTGTGCGCTTGCTAAGTGTGCAGTTACCAGGGAAAAAGCCGATGGATGCCGCCAGTTTTATTAATGCTCACGATGTTGTTGGAAAACAACTTAGCAGCACTTCTAAATCGTAATTCAAATTAAAGAACTCATTTTATGAACCCGCGCCTACTCGCAACCAGAATCCTCATGCAGGTTATTTTTCAGGGCAAGTCTTTGAATGCCTGTGTAGCACAATTTACTCAACATATTGATGACTCCAAAGACAGGGCGATGGCTAGGGAGCTTGTATCCGGCGTATTGCGTTTATACGAAAGACTTGATTTTTTACTCAGTAAATTATTAACAAAGCCACTACGAGAAAAAGACAGTGATGTTTATTGTTTGATGCTGGTAGGTCTTTATCAAATATTTTATATGCGTGTGCCTGATCATGCGGCGGTGAGTGAAACCGTCAAATTGACTCAAAAGCTGAAAAAAAGCTGGGCCAAAGGCTTCCTTAATGGCGTTTTACGGCAGAGTCTTCGTGATAAAGAAACATTGATTGAAGCAATAGAGACAGAGGAAGAGGCGAAATTTTCACATCCCGCATGGCTGGTAAACAAAATTAAAACGGACTGGCCTGATAATTACGAGTCGATTTTTGAACAAAACCTTCAGCATTCACCAATGATATTACGGGTTAATAGACAAAAGCGGTCTGCTGCTGACTATCTCGTACGGCTGGAAGATAAAGGAATGGCTGGGCAATGCTTGCCATTTTCCAGCGAAGCCATCAGGTTAGAAAAAGCCTGCGACGTGCTTCAGTTGCCTGGTTTTAAACAAGGTGAAGTTTCTGTGCAGGATCAAGCGGCTCAACTGGCAGCAGGTCTGCTGGATTTGGAAGCAGGTTTGACAGTGCTTGATGCTTGTTCTGCGCCCGGCGGTAAAACAGCGCACATGCTGGAGACCGAGCCAGGTATCGATGTACTGGCTCTGGATGTTAGCGAAGATCGTTTGAAACGTGTTGATGAAACGCTTACGCGCTTAAGTCTCAAAGCTAAAACCTGTGCGGCAGATGCCTTTGATACGGAGGCATGGTGGAATGGTGAGCTATTTGACCGAATTTTACTTGATGCACCTTGTTCTGCCATTGGTGTTATTCGTCGTAATCCGGATATTAAAATTCATCGAAATGAAGAAGATATTGCACAGCTGGTTGAAAATCAGCGTAAACTGTTGGATGTACTCTGGCAGACTTTAAAGCCCGGGGGCATTTTGTTGTATGCGACGTGTTCGATTTTAAAAGATGAGAATGAAAATCAGATAACCGATTTTTTACGCTTACAGGATGATGCGATTGAGCTTAAAATAAAGTCGGAATGGGGCACGAATGTTTCTGCCGGTAAACAGATTTTACCGGGTGAAAATGGCATGGATGGATTTTATTACGCGTGTATTAGTAAAGTGATTGCGCAATAACAAAAGTAACAGGTCAGATGAAATCTGAATTGTTATGAATAGAATATATTCCTAAATATGAAAATAGTCATTCTAGGTGCCGGTCAAGTCGGTGCATCGGTAGCCGCCACCTTAGCTGGTGAAGCAAATGATATCACGATTGTTGATATGGATCGGGATCGGCTTCGCGAGCTGCAGGATAAGTTGGATCTGCAGACCGTATATGGGCATGGCTCACATCCTAATGTTTTAAGACGCGCCGGTATTGAAGATGCAGATATGATTCTGGCGGTTACCAACAGTGATGAAACCAATATGGTTGCCTGTCAGGTAGCTTACACCCTGTTTCATACGCCAACTAAAATTGCGCGCGTGCGTGCAAAAGACTACCTCATTCACCCTCAGTTATTTTCTCACGATGCGTTACCAATTGATGTTTTGATCAGCCCTGAGCAGGTTGTGACAGAATATATACAGCGTATTATTGAATACCCAGGAGCACTACAGGTGCTGGATTTTGCCAATGGCAAAGTTCGACTTGTTGCAGTTAGGGCATTTCATGGTGGGCCGTTAGTCGGGAATGCGTTAAAAACTTTAAAAGAACACATGCCCGGTATTGATACGCGGGTTGCTGCTATTTTTCGACGTGGTATGCCGATAATACCGGAAGGTGAAACCATCGTAGAAGTTGACGATGAAGTGTTTTTTATCACAGCCAGAAAAAACACTCGTGCAGTCATGTCTGAATTGCGCAAATTAGATAAACCGGTAAAACGTGTGATGATTGCGGGCGGTGGGAACATAGGAAAACGTCTAGCCAAAGCACTGGAGAATCATTATCAGGTTAAGCTGATCGATCATAATATGGATCACGCCAAAGAGATTGCGGCCGAGCTCGAAAAAACAATTGTATTACATGGTGATTGCGCTGATTCCAACTTGTTACTGGAAGAAAACATAGAAGACACTGATGTGTATTGCGCGATGACAAACGATGATGAAGCAAATATATTGTCATCGATGCTGGCCAAGCGACTTGGCGCACGTAAAGTGATGGCGATAATCAATCGTCCGGAATATGTTGATCTTGTGCAAAGTGATTTGATTGATATCGCGATTTCTCCACAGCAGGTAACTATTGGTAGTTTACTGGCGCATGTTCGACGTGGTGACGTGGCCGCAGTGCATTCTTTGCGTCGTGGTGCGGCTGAAGCGATTGAAGCGATTGCACACGGAGACTATAAGTCATCAAAAGTTGTTGGACGTTCCATCGAAAGTATTAAGCTTCCGCCGGGGACGACAATTGGCGCAATTGTTCGTCATGGAGAAGTGATTATTGCCCGTGGTCACTTGAGTATCGAAGCGGAAGACCACGTTATTTTATTTGTTGTCGACAAAAAACGTATCAAAGACGTTGAGCGCCTGTTTCAGGTTGGCGTTACTTTTTTATAAGTTATGGTTTTAATTATATGCAGCGAGTAGCCATTCAACGTGTTTTAGGTATTTTGCTGATGATAATCAGCATAAGTATGCTCCCGCCTGTAGCTGTGTCTGCCTGGTATGCTGATGGCGTGATGATGCCGTTTATTCTCGCCTTTTTTATGACGTTAGCATTTGGTTTGTTGATGTGGTTTCCGGTTCGTCATTTTCGAAAAGAAATGCGTTTACGTGACGGGTTTATTATCGTTGCCATGTATTGGTTGGTTTTGGGTCTATCAGGATCGTTGCCACTTATTTTATCTGAGTCTCCACACTTAACAATTACTGACGCAGTTTTCGAATCTATTTCCGGCCTGACAACGACGGGAGCAACCGTTATCTCAGGGCTGGACGTTTTGCCAAAATCCATTTTGTATTATCGGCAGCAATCTCAGTGGCTGGGTGGTATGGGTATCATCGTACTCGCTGTCGCAATCCTGCCTATGCTGGGTATTGGTGGAATGCAACTTTATCGTGCTGAAACTCCTGGACCAATTAAAGATAATAAAATAACACCTCGCATTGCAGAAACGGCAAAAGCGCTTTGGTATATTTATCTTGGCTTGACTATCGCGTGTGCGTTGGCGTATTGGTTTGCAGGGATGAGTGTCTTTGATGCTATCGGTCATAGTTTTTCCACGGTTGCTATTGGCGGTTTTTCTACACACGATTTGAGTATAGGGTATTTTCAGAGTCCAGTGATTGAAATGGTCGCTGTGGTTTTTATGCTATTGGCGGGCGTGAACTTCTCGTTACATTTTCTCGCATGGCGCAACGTGACGGTAAAATATTATTTTGCTGATGCCGAGTTTGTTGCTTATTTAAAGGTATTGGGTTTTGTTGCACTCATTACCTGTATGTATTTATATATCACCGGTACTTTTAATGGCTGGGATTCTATTCATAACGGTATTTTTCAAGCCGTCTCAATTGGTACAACGACAGGTTTTACAACCGCCGAGTATCATACCTGGCCGGGTTTTCTACCTGCATTACTATTGCTGGCCAGCTTTATTGGTGGCTGTGCAGGATCAACCGGCGGCGGTATGAAAGTGATTCGAGTGCTTCTCCTTTTTAAGCAGGGGATGCGTGAAGTTCTTCGTTTAATTCACCCAAGTGCTCAGGTGCCGATAAAAATAGGAGGCAAAGTCCTTGAAGATCGTGTGATTGATGCGGTCTGGGGTTTTTTCTCATTGTATGTCGGCAGTTTTATTGTGATGGCGCTGTTGCTTGCAGCATCCGGACTTGATTTAGTGACGTCATTTTCAGCTGTTGCAGCATGTATGAATAACCTCGGCCCTGGTCTTGGAGATGTTGGGTCATATTACGGTGACATAAATGATGCAGCGAAATGGGTTTTGTGTTTTGCGATGATATTGGGACGGCTTGAGATTTTCACGGTGCTGGTACTCCTAACCCCAGCCTTCTGGCGAAAATGACTTTAGGGTATTTATCTTTTGTCCCAGGTTAAATGGAATTTCACGCTCAAATCGGTCACATATATTTATATGCTCCCTCATTTCACGCAAAATTCCGTTTAACCTGAAACAAAATCTAAGCACCCTAAAGCCATTTTGGCATTAAACAAAATTGAAGAAAGAATATGGATGAAAAAGCGAAAAACAAGTGGAATTCAATTTATACCAACGCGGATATAAAAAATCAAAATGTGTCGAAAGGCTTATTTGAAAACTCGCATTTGTTACCTGCTAACGGACGAGCGCTGGATTTAGCCTGTGGAACTGGCGGAGATGCTATTTTTCTTGCGTCAAAAGGACTGTCGGTTGATGCTTGGGATATCTCGGATACCGTTATAGCAAAATTGTCGCAATACGCGGTGGAAAATGAGTTGGATATTTCTGCTCAGGCACGTGATATTAATCATTCGCCGCCTGCAAGTGGATCTTATGATTTAATATCGGTGGCTCATTATTTGGAGCGATCTTTGGCTAATCTATTAGTTGATGCGTTGAAGCCTGGCGGTTTATTATACTATCAAACGTTTACGCGTGAGGTTACTTCTGCTTATACCGGCCCTTCGAACCCGGATTTTCGTCTTGCTGAAAATGAGCTTTTGTCTCTCTTTTCAGGTCTTAAAGTTATTGTGTATCGTGAAGAAAGTTTGTTAGGTGATATTAACGTTGGCTTTAGAAATGAGGCACTACTTGTTGCTCAAAAGCCTATTCCTTTGGCTTAAGTGATAAAGAGGTTCGTTGAAGGCTGTTTTCTAATCTGGCGAGTTTTTGTTTTACGCGTTCGCTATTTTCTGTATTTTGCATAACATCGTTTAAAGTGATTTTTTTGAGTTTGAAGAGTTCTACCATTAAGTCATCAAAACCATTGCTGGACTCTGTTAAAGCTTGTTCTGCAATAGCCCTGATTTTTTGAAATTCCCCCTTTTTAATTAATCCCGCAACCGGCCGGCTGTTAGCAAGTTCTTCAATGCTGACGTCTCGTTCAAGTGACTCAGAAGAAAATGAACTAATTGACGAAGCGTCACTTGTAAGGCTGATTTTTAGTCGTACATTATTTTGTGAGTCTGCATTTTTAATTGCTTCGTCAGTTGTGATTTCGCCATCGTCATGTAATTTAAGTAATGCCTGATCAAATGTTTGCATGCCTGTATTTGTCGATTTATCCATTACATCTTTTAGCTGACCAAATTCACCTTTTAATATTAAATCTTTAATCAGCGGGGAGGCGAGTAAAACTTCGATTGCGGCGACACGCTTACCATTTATTCCAGCGATAAGTCGTTGTGAAACGATTGCCACTGTATTGAGTGATAAATCCATTAAGATCTGTTTGTGTCTGTCTTCAGGGAAAAAATTAACGATACGATCGAAGGCCTGGTTAGCATTATTGGCATGCAAAGTTGAGAGAGCCAAGTGACCTGTTTCTGCAAATGCCAGCGCATGTTCCATCGTTTCTCTATCACGAATTTCGCCAATGAGAATTACATCAGGTGCCTGTCGTAGTGTGTTTTTCAGGGCATCTTCGTAACTATCGGTATCTATGCCCACTTCGCGTTGATTGACGATACATTTCTTATGCTGATGTATAAACTCGATTGGGTCTTCAATAGTAATAATGTGCCCGGATGAATTACTATTGCGGTAATCAATGAGAGACGCTAGTGAAGTAGATTTTCCTGAGCCTGTTCCTCCGACGATGAGAACCAGCCCGCGTTTTTCCATAATAACCGTTTTTAAAATATCAGGTAAATTGAGAGTTTCTACGGACGGTATATCAAACTGAATGTGACGAACAACCATTGCAATCTGATTGCGCTGCTTAAAAATGTTGACACGAAATCGCCCCACTTTCGTTTCAGATACAGCAAGATTCATTTCAGGCTTGATTTCAAACTCTGCAATTTGTTCTTGGGACATTAAGGCATATGCAATCTCTTTTACTTCATTTGGGGCAAATTTATCCTGACTAAAGGTTTTAAGCTTGCCAAATATTTTTGCACTGGGAGGAGCGCCTGTTGTCAGATATAGATCCGATGCCTCGTGCTTAACCATTTGCTTGAGTAATGTTGAAAAGTCCATAAGATCCTGGGTAGTTGCTGTTGTTATGCGTGAATATTGGTTACTCTCTTTATCGACAGGCGTATTGTATTTCTTAACACATTGTCCAAATTTAATTAGAATGCTCATTGAAGCAATTAGTAGGTTAAGCAATTGAAAGACATAATTATTATTACTGTAAGAATAAGGCATGAGTGATACGCATCAATCCGTGGATTTGCTTTTCAGCCCGGCTTTTGACGCTCAAATTGCGTGTAAACTGAGCGAATTACAATCTCAGTCAGCGTTTAAGGAGCTAGCATTTAGTCCGGCATCTTCTGAAGAGTTAAAAAGGCTATTCAGGGTCAGTGAATTTTGCTTTCAAGTCTGTATGCGCCATCCTGAATATGTGGAGCAGATGTTAGTCAGCGACGTGCTATCGGTAGTTTATTCGTACGATCGATATTACGAAGAGCTAACCTATCTATGTCAGGATGTAGTTGATGACGCGGAGTTAAGCCGGTTGTTTCGGCAGTTTCGTAATCAGCAGATGTTACGACTTGCCTGGCGGGACATGGTTAGGCGTACTGATGTAAAGATTATTTTGGCAGAGTTGTCTTACCTGGCTGATGCCTGCATAAATGTGGCACTGGAAAAGGTAATGGCGAAGGCCGTAGTTGAGTTTGGTGAGCCGGTTGATAGTGAGGGCGATCCAATCCATTTAGTTGTGCTGGCAATGGGTAAGCTGGGCGCATTTGAGTTAAATTATTCTTCTGATATTGATCTTATATTTTGTTACAAGGAAGATGGTGAAATAAGCTCTGGTCGAAAGTTAAGTCATAGTGAATTTT
>JAOTSL010000144.1 GCA_029864945.1 Gammaproteobacteria bacterium | reverse complement strand
TTATACAACGAATAAAAGCCTAGCTGATGTTCTGTGTTTAGGGCTTAAGTGTAGCAGCCCACACCAACGTGTTAAACCGAATAAAAGATTTAATCTACATACGTAAATTTGGTTTTTTGCCAATTTAATTTGAAATTGAAATGTTACAAACGTAATAATTAGCCAATCAAGGAAATATAACTAGCCAAATAGAAGGTTGTAACACCAAGAATAACTGTACCAACGAGTGCTTGCATAATTTACTGTCCAATCTAATGCTTAAATTAACTTAATATTTGATAACCCAATCGCAAATATTTACTTGAATTAGAAGATTTAACTAATATCTTCTATGAGTGTCTTTCGTCCAAAATGAGGCTTTCTTTAACATTTTGTTCGAATTTAAATCTATGCTTGCAACAACAACTCAAGCTCTACTCAGATGGGATTCCTTTCCCTCTGTCTCAGGCAGTCCGTGCTGATATAACCTCTGTTCTTAACGCTACAAAATATCTGTAAATTACAGATCTGGTATCCATTCAGTTTGGTAGCAAAAGCAATATAGCAAAGAACATACCACAACCTGCTACCCCACCAATTATCAACATGTTAGAACTTAATTATTACAGTTTTATTTATTTATGTCGTTTTCGGGAGACAGGTCTAAAAAAAGGATAGGGATAGGAAAAAGAAAGGAAAACTCCCGAGCCATGACAATATGAAAGGCTCGGGATGCTTATCTATGAGGCGCGACTCATCGCCTTAAATTCTGAGGGCTCCAAATGATGACGATGAAGCAACTTATAGAACTCTGTACGGTTTCGATCGGCTAACCGAGCGGCCTGGGTAACATTACCACTGGTTAATTGAAGCAATTTCAGCAAATAATCTCGCTCGAAACGTTTTTTTGCTTCAGTTAACGGCATAATTTCGCCAGATTTACCTCTAAGCGCCTTCAATACCAATTTCGCAGGCACAACTGGCGTCGTACTCAACGCAAAGCTTTGTTCAACAACATTTCTTAGCTGGCGAATATTTCCCGGCCACTCTGCTGTCATTAACAATTCCATGGCATCCGATGCAAACGACTTAACTTTCTTTTTGCTGGAATCACTGAACTCCTTTAAAAAGTAATTCGCGAGCAACGGAATATCCTGTCTTCTATCAACTAAACTGGGAATTCCCAACGCAGCAACATTAAGCCGATAATACAAATCTTCTCTAAAATTTCCCAGTGACATTTCTTTATCAATATCACAATGTGTTGCGGATATTACCCGCACATCGACGGAAACACTCTTTGTAGAGCCAACTGGTCGTACTTGTCTTTCTTGCAATACCCGCAATAATTTTACTTGTAGTGATAAAGGCATATCACCAATTTCATCAAGAAATATTGTGCCGTTATTAGCCGCCTGAAAAAGGCCTTCATAACTACTAGCTGCGCCGGTAAATGAGCCCTTGGCATGACCAAACAACTCAGACTCCAATAAGTTCTCTGGAATTGCCGCGCAATTCACTGCAACAAATGCGTTGTCTTTACGGTCACTTGCAGAATGAATCGCTTTTGCCAACAATTCTTTTCCTGTTCCACTTTGTCCGTGAATAAATACACTAGTATCACTTTTGGCGAGTAATAGCGCTTGCCCAAGTAAATCTTCCATGGCATTACTGCAGGTCACAATTTCTTTTCGCCAAGTATTATCACCTAACGGTGCATTTTCACTAGGCTGCGCACTATTCATCAATGCAGCCTTTTCAATGTGAATAAGTAATTGCTTACTGTCAAACGGCTTGGTTACGAAGCTAAAAACACCTTGTTTAGTGGCCTCCACCGCCTCAGGTATGGTGCCATGAGCCGTCATTATAATAACGGGTAAAGCCGAGTTGATTTTTTGTAACGAATGAAACAGTGCCATACCATCCATTTCGCCCATCCGTAAATCGGTTACCACTACAGATGGTTTACAAAGTGAAACCTGTACAATGGCTTTTTCCGCGCCATCAACGGCAACGACGTGATACCCCGACGCTTCGAGACGCATAGAAAGTAGTTTTAAAATATCGTGATCATCATCTACGATAAGAATAGTTTTTTTATGCATTTATTACCTGCTATTTATTCGACGCTAACTTCACGCGCATGAATGCTTTCTTCTATAGATTTCAATGCGTTAATTTGCTTATTAAGATAACTGACTTCTTCTTTTATCAAGTCATGTTCGCTGGTCAGTTGGACATACTGTTTCTTCAAAATATCCCCTGACTTTATTACTGAATGCAATATATGCGCTAAATTCGCCAGATTTTTTTCATCGGGTGTAATTCCGTTACGACCAACGCCTGAAAGCACTTTTAAAACCGCGTCTTCATTACCTTTACGCTCAAGCAATACAAGCGCATAAGCCAATGCGTTAAACGCTGACCGCTCTGATCGATACGTTTTTTTCAGCGCACGAAAAGCTGAATTCTGTTTTCTTTTCGGTGTGTTTATATACTTCTGTAAGTTGACAAATAACTGAGTGATTTTATTCTGATTAATTTCCTCACCCTTCTTCACCCGGTAGAGCCTGTCATTAATCGAAATAACTTCAGTCATTGTTTTATATTGTTCGACCGTTAAATACGCGTCATCACGCTTAATCCAATCCTTTGCCGGGCAACCCGTTAATACGGCCAATATGATCGAGATAAACAGCCAGCGCATCACACGGCCCATGCTAGTTCCTTTTTTGCATCCTCAGTAGGAAACCTGACCTGAACATGCATTCCTCGCTCATCTTCGCCATTAACAACGGAAATAGTACCGCCATGTGCATTCACAAATTCTTTCACTATCAACAAACCTAAACCACTTCCTTGAATTATTCCCTTTCCCGGCTGTTTACCTTGATAAAACGGCTCGAAAACGCTGTCTTTATCTTCTTCGTCGATACCGGGCCCGGAATCCGTTATCTCTAACACCAATTGATCATCCTGCTTAACAAAATAAATACTGATCGCACCATTTTCAGGTGTGAATTTAACCGCATTGGACAACAAATTATCAATAACGACTCGAAATTGTTCTTCATCTGCTAAATAATCCCAATCTTCACACGCTAGATTGACCGTAATATTTTTTGCGAGGATGGTTGCTTTATGATCAGCAAGTACATTAGCTATCGTTTTTCTAACCCGAATTTTACTATAACTGGACGAAAGATTCCCCTCGTTAGGCATATTAAAACTTAAAAGCTTTTCAATCATTTTTTGTAACGAGATACTGTTTTTCTTTAATATATCGCTGACTTCCCGTTGATGACTGGTTAACGGGCCAGTCACACCTTCCGACATTAGCTCTGCCCCTTCTCGAATGGCTGTCAAAGGCGTTTTCAATTCATGCGATACAAATTGTAAGAATTTGACTTTCTTTTCTTCCAAATACTTTAGCCTTAAACGCAACCAATCCAGTCGTTCTCCTAAAAATTCAATATCTCTAGGTCCTGTCACTTCAACATGCGTATCAAACTCCCCTTCTCCCATAAGACGTATTGCTCTGTCCATTTGCCTGATCGGTTTGGCCAATAGCGAACTAAAAACAATAATAAAAATCATGGTCGAAGGTAACAGTGCCATTAATTCCCAAAATATCGTGTCCTGCGCTAAATCGGACAAATTATTCATGATTTCAAGTTCACTATCGATGGTTTCTTTACTATCGTTCAAAATGGCATTTGCCAATTCAGTCAACGCAATAAAGTCCTGTGGATTTACCCTAAGAGTTCCAGTAACAATCGATTTTTTCTTATCCTGCATACTATTGTAAAGAGCCATTTCAAGCGTATTCAAGCTTTCCAAACGTACCTTTAGATCATCATCGCGCGTAATTTCTGCCAATTTGCCTGCTGTTTCAATATATGTCTCATGTCTATTAAAATAGCTCTCGAGCAACGATACGTTACCCAATACAAAATATTGGCGTACATTTCGCTCCATTGATCTAGCCTGCTCTACCAATTGGCGACTAAATTCAGTGGATTTAACCGCGCGAGAAACAGCCTGCTGGCTCTGGTCTGTCAGTTTATCGACGTAATAAGCACCCGTCATAACAGCTGCAACTAATGGCGCTGCAACAAAAATAAACCCAACTAATACCAAGCTATAAAATGACTTGGGATGTAAAGACCAATGTTTTTTTCGACTCATTACAGATTAAATCTCCCCGTAAAACGATATTTTGCTAGTCAATTAATTTCAGGCACCATTATTGTACTACCTTATCTAGATGTCACTACATAGCATATTTAGAATTTAGTATTTAAAACTTACACCAAAACACAAAAATCACACATCAAGACAAAAAATTGAGTACGCTGAGCTACCGTATTGTTCAGTTTAGCGTTGCACGAAGTGAGGGCAAATAGTTGTAACAAATAGAACACTGATGCATCAAGTTGAAGACAACAGAGGAAAGAATATGCATCAAAATTCATTCACAATTATTTCATCACTGAACAAAACCATTTTACTGACTCTAATTAGTTTTATTTTACTAACAACCGGTTGCGAGCAACAAAAAACTACCCCAGTCGCAGGTGGCGTCGCTCAATTATCCGGCAAACTTAACATTACCGGTTCAAGCACAATCGCTCCCCTTGCTGCGGAACTTGCTGCAATATTTGAAAGTAAAAACCCGCAATTGAGAATCAACGTTCAAACGGGGGGATCTTCTCGAGGACTAGCCGATATTCGGCAGGGTGTTTCCGATATAGGTATGGTTTCCCGAAAACTAAAAACTGAAGAAAATGATATTCAGGCACATTTACTCGCGAATGATGGAATCAGTATTATCGTACATAAAGACAACCCAATAACGTCCCTTACCGAGGAACAAATTAAGTCTATCTATCTTGGAAAAATAAAAAACTGGAAATCGCTTAATGGAGTAGACAAAAAAATTACGGTCATCAATAAAGCTGAAGGACGTTCGACGCTGGAAGTTTTTCTTCATTTTTTCAAATTAAAAAACGTCAATATCAAGCCTGACGTTATCATCGGCGATAATGAACAAGGCGTAAAACTCGTTTCACGAAACCGTTACGCCATTGCTTATGTTTCCATCGGAACTGCGGAATACAATATTAAATCAGGCACAACCATCAAAGCACTACCGCTTGACGGCGTTGAAGCAACAACAGAAAAACTGGCGTCTGGCGAATTCCCCTTGAGCCGAGAATTAAATTTTGTCACAAAAAACAAGCCATCTCCGTTAGCACAGGCATTTCTTGACTACTCCCGGTCTAACGAAGCAAGAAAAACAATTGAGGAATTTGGTTTTGTTCCCATTAAATAAAGACAAAATTCTTTTAATTGTTTTACGTATTATGGCAGGCATTTCAGTATTAAGTTTGTTATTTATTCTGTTTTATTTGGTAAAAGAAGCTCTTCCTATTCTTCAATCAATTTCGTCACACCGATTTTTTACTGATGAAAGCTGGCATCCAACATCCGGTAGTTATTTATTACTGCCGATGATCATTGGTAGCATACTCATCATGTTGGGTGCGATGATAGTATCTGCTCCCTTAGGTATTTTAACCGCTATTTTGAGCCAGTTTTACGCGCCCCCCTGGTTCACAAAACCACTAAATAGAACTGTTGAAATACTTTCTGGCATTCCTTCTGTTATATATGGATTTTTAGGAATTGTTACAATTGTCCCTTTACTTGCAGAATTTCAGGCCCCAGGAACCAGTGTACTGGCTGGCGTAATAGTTTTGAGCTTTATTGTTTTGCCCAATATTGTTTTAATTTCAAATAACGCATTATCACAAATCGAACAAGTCCATATTCACAATGCGATGTCATTGGGTTTATCCCGTTACGCTATTATTCGACATGTTATTTTGCCTCAAGCCAAGCCAGGATTATTTACCGGCATCGTATTACAATCCGGTAGAGCTATCGGTGAAACACTTGCAGTACTCATGGTTTGCGGAAATGTAGTGCAAATACCGGGCAGTATTTTTGAACCAGTACGCACCCTTACCAGTAACATCGCACTGGAAATGGCTTATGCAATGAACGACCACCGGTCCGCTCTTTTTCTTAGCGGCCTAATGCTGATGGTGGTGGTCTTGGTGGTTATACTCATTGCCGAAAAGTTTTCACCTCAAGCAAACATCCAATGAATGCACTACCCACCAATAATAATCTTGCCGATACCCTGCTAAAAATAGCCAGCTGGGCAAGCGGTATTTTCATCGTTTTATTTTTTGGCTACCTGCTTTTTGACATTACCGTTAACGGCTTTTCACGCATCGACTTTTCTTTTTTTTATGAGTCTCCCGTTAACGCTGGCAGACAAGGCGGTATTGCGCCAATGTTAATATCAACCTTGCTCATTCTTATATTATGCCTGTGTATTTCACTTCCGATTGGAATAGCTTCTGCGATTTATCTCGCTGAATACACAAATGAAAAACAATGGTTCAGTCGGTTTATCCGGCGCTGTTTAAACATAATATCCGGCGTACCATCCATTGTGATGGGTTTATTTGGCTATGCCTTTTTTGTTATTGCCTTAAAACTCGGATTCTCCCTGTTATCAGGGGCATTAACATTGGCTGCTATGGTACTGCCATTATTAATAAGAAGTATTGAAGACAGCTTACGTGCAATCCCACAAAGCTATCGGTTAAATGCCCATGCACTGGGCTTATCTCAATGGCGAATGATATTTCAAATTCTTCTGCCCATGGCTTCGCAGGGCATTTTACTCGCGGTTATTTTGTCAATAGGACGTGCAATGGCTGAAACAGCAGCCCTGCTTTATACATCAGGTTATGTCATGCGTACCCCCGATTCAATTATGGACTCGGGGAGAAGCCTTTCTGTTCACATTTTTG
The DNA here is from genome assembly GCA_029864945.1 of Gammaproteobacteria bacterium. GTDB lineage: Bacteria > Pseudomonadota > Gammaproteobacteria > S012-40 > S012-40 > CALZJE01. The sequence goes on along the minus strand of JAOTSL010000144.1, from coordinate 1,032 downwards.
ATTTATCCATGAATGTACCCGGTGGTGAGCCGTCCGCCTATGCCAGTGCGCTAACACTAATCGTTTTATTATTAATCATCAACACGATAACTGCATACATCAGTCGTATTATCAAAAACAGGAGTATTAAATGAAGGTGACTTCAAAGCCAGCTCATTTAAAATCAGTACCCGACGATTACCATGCCGCACCCGGTACCCATCAATTACCTACACATATTAGTATTGAAAATCTTTCACTCAAAATTGATACACAAATTATTTTCGATAAATTATCTCTCCCAATATACGAAAATCGCATCAACACATTAATTGGGCCATCCGGTTGCGGGAAAAGCAGCTTACTCAATTGCATCACTCGTTTAAGTGATTACAACAACTCAAGCCTGGAGGGGAAAATAATTCTCGACAACAATGATCTTTTACATAAAAAAACAGACCTAATCAAGTTACGCAGAAAAGTAGGTATGATATTTCAAAAGCCAGTTCCCTTTCCCATGTCAATCAGAAAAAACTTTGCGTTACCACTCAAGGAACACGGTGTTAGAAATACCTATGACATTGAACAGAAAATGGAAAATGCCTTAAGAGCAGTTGGTTTATGGAAAGAAATTTCTAATAGAATTGATACTAGAGCCGATAAGCTCTCCGGCGGACAACAGCAACGCCTGTGTATTGCTAGAGTATTAGCGCTGGAGCCGAAAGCAATTTTAATGGATGAGCCTTGCAGCTCACTCGACCCCATGGCAACAGCAATAGTCGAAGAGTTAATAGTCGGACTCAAAGAAAAGTACACTATATTTCTGGTTACTCACAATCTTGCACAGGCAAAACGTATCGCAGATTTTGTTGCATTCATGTGGTACCATGACGGCCACGGCAGATTGATAGAACATAATCATGCTGATGTTATTTTTGAAAAACCGTCAAACCCAATTACTGCGGCATATGTTCAAGGACTAACAGAATAGTACTGAATAGAGCCAAATGGTATAAAACACCCAGGCCATTATTATTCAATTCTTACACATTA
>JAOTSL010000277.1 GCA_029864945.1 Gammaproteobacteria bacterium | reverse complement strand
AGCTTGATGAAAGCATCACACTTGGCGGTGCTCTGTCCACCATTATTCAAAATAAATTACCGTTGGCCTATGTTAGTAATGGGCAGCGCGTACCCGAAGACCTGCACCTGGCCAAAGCCATTGAACTTGTCAAAAAATCTGTTTCCATGATGAATAATGCGCAGATAAAGCTGGACGATAATGTTCTTGAAATGGCGTTTGGGGGGCTTGTAGCACATGACCTCACATGAAAATATTGGTATAGATCAGGCGGCTGGTTTGCGTGCGCTTAATTCCAAAAAAACTGTTCGAGTTTTGGCGGTTGCAAGCGGCAAGGGCGGTGTAGGTAAAACTAATGTTTCAGTTAATTTGTCGGTTGCGCTTGCCGCGCGAGGTAATCGAGTGATGTTACTTGATGCCGATCTTGGTATGGCGAATATTGATGTAATGCTTGGTTTATACCCTTCTAAAAATCTGTCGCATGTGATTACTGGTGAGTGCACATTACAGGAAATATTGTTGACGGGTCCTCTTGGAATAAAAATTGTGCCTGCATCTTCTGGCGCAGAAATAATGGCCCATCTTTCGGAAGCTCAGCATATTGGTTTAATTCGCGCTTTTAGTGAGCTCGATGAAAATATTGATACTTTGATTATTGATACTGCGGCAGGTATATCATCCAGTGTTGTCAGTTTTTGTAAGGCGGCACAAGAAGTGCTCGTTGTTGTTTGTGATGAGCCAGCCTCAATAACGGATGCATATGCAATGATTAAAATGTTAAGTCGTGAGCATGGTATTCAACGTTTCAGGGTGTTGGCGAATATGACTAATAGTGCACAGGAAGGCCGTATGTTGTATGAAAAATTATCGAAAGTCACTAACCGATTTTTGGATGTTACGTTAAGTTTTTATGGTGTATTACCCTTTGATCCGTATTTAAGAAAGGCGGTTCAACGGCAAAAATCTGTGGTTGAGGCCTACCCCCGAAGTCGATCTGCAATTGCATTTAAGAATTTTGCGCAAAAAGCCGATAGCTGGCCAATGCCTACGAAAGCAACCGGACATTTGGAATTTTTTGTCGAACGATTAATTAATGCCACTAAAGAAAATGTGGAGGTTACTGTATGAATGGACTCGCTGCTTATGAGGAAAATAAAAAAGCGGAGATTGCCGTCGAGCTTGCAACCGATTCGGAAATTGTTGCAAAACATGCCCCGTTGGTAAAGCGGATTGCTTATCATTTGGTTAGTCGCCTGCCTCCGAGTGTTTTGCCTGATGATTTAATACAGGCTGGAATGATTGGCTTGTTAGAGGCGGCACGTAAATATGATGCGACTCAGGGTGCTAGTTTTGAAACTTATGCGGGTATTCGCATTCGTGGTGCTATGCTTGATGAAATAAGGCGCAGTGACTGGGCGCCACGATCAGTTCATAAAAAAGCACGCGTTGTTGCTGAAGCGGTTCGTAAAATTGAAAATCAGACGGGGCGAGACGCACGAGACCATGAAGTTGCTGAATGTTTGGATATGTCTCTTAGTGAATATCACACGATGTTACAAGCTGCCAGCGGCTATAGAGTGATGAGCTTTGAAGATATTGGCCCAGGGGAAGATACCTATTCTGATGGTATGCTAGATGGTAATGGCAGCCCCCTTGAAGGTTTGCAACGAGATGACTTTAAAAAACATTTAGCTGACGCGGTATCAGGTTTACCAGAAAGAGAACGCCTAGTTATGGCGCTGTATTACAGTGAAGAGCTAAATTTGAGAGAAATTGGCGAAGTGTTGGGTGTTAGTGAATCCCGGGTATGTCAAATTCATAGTCAGGCTGTGATTAGGTTACAAGCAAGAATGGCAGATTGGAATATTACTTAACTATTATCGGTAAGGTGTCGACAATAGATTATATAAGTAATTACATTGGAGGTTCCGTTGAATAAAGACATGAAAATCTTAGTCGTAGATGATTTTTCTACTATGCGACGAATTATAAAAAATCTACTTCGTGATCTGGGATTTACCAATACATCTGATGCAGATGATGGTCAGACTGCGTTACCTATGCTGAAAAGTGGATCGTATGATTTCCTTGTAACAGACTGGAACATGCCCGGTATGACAGGAATAGAACTGTTGAAAGCTGTTCGCGCTGATCCAGACTTAGCATCGTTACCGGTTTTAATGGTAACTGCTGAGCAGAAAAAAGAACAAATTATTGAAGCTGCTCAAGCAGGAGTTAACGGATATATTGTAAAGCCTTTTACCGCAATAACTTTGAAGGAGAAAATCGATAAGATTTTTGAACGTATTGAGAGTGCTAAGTAAAGGGATATACAATGAGCGAAGAAAAGCCTATAGATGAAAAAACGCTTTTACTGGCAAAAGAGTATGTTCGTTTTTTAGAAGAAGGTGATGCAGACTCAGCTGATAATGCTCTGGCTGAACTGACAAATCTTAGGGAATCTCAATTATTTAATGAACTGGGGCGTCTTACACGGGACTTTCATGAAACGTTAAATAGCTTTAGTTCAGATGATCGTTTTG
>JAOTSL010000143.1 GCA_029864945.1 Gammaproteobacteria bacterium | reverse complement strand
AAAACCCCGTGTACAAGTGTTCATATTGAAAGAGACTTTTGTAAACTATTTGAACGGTGTGCCGATACTTTGCTCATGGATAGTAATTTACATGGAGATTACTCTAAGTGAGTGACCTGAGTTTCAAGCAACTGACAATAGTTCTAACGGTACTTTTATTTGTGCTGGGTGGGGTTGTTTCGTCAGGTATTGTGTATCTCTCCGATCAAAATCAACTAGTTGAAAATAGCTGGGATTCATTTCAGGAGAAATTTTCAGAAAAAACACGGTTAAAGAGCTCATTGGATTCAATTCTTGGCTATGGCGGAATGATTCATAAGTTTAAAAACCTTGTGTTACGTAAAGATATTAAGCAGCTTCACGAGGTTCTATCCCAATTAGGTGCGGCAAATATACTGCTTGAAAAGTACAGTAATTTGGTTGTGAGTGAAGGTGAAATCGCATCGATTAATGATATACGAGACGTGCTTGTTGAATATCAGCACGCGGCCGAAAAAATTGAACAAGCCATTTTGCAGGGCTTAACATCCAGTCAGATTGACGAGCGTGTCAAAGTCGATGACACTTTGGCATTGCGAGGCTTAAAGTTACTTCGAAAAGAAAATGTGCGACAACATGCTTTGTTTGGTGATAATTTAAGTAAAGCGCTGCAGCTAGGTAAGTTGCAAACGATTTTAGGTTACGGCGGCATGATTCACGCTTTCAAAAATTACGTTTTAAGAAGCGATGAAAAATATAAAAAACAAGCACAAATTGCGTTGAGTGATGCGCGAGCTGCGATAGAACAATATAAAAAGTCGAATTTTATAATGAGTTCTGAAACGCTAGCATTAGAAGATGTTTCTGTGACGATAGACGCTTATTCCAAAGGCGTTGAGAAAATTGAGACTCTTATTAAGCAAGGTAAGAGCATTGAGTTGATAGATACGGAAGTACGGGTTGATGATCGGCTTGCATTACGAGGGTTGCGTATTATTGATCGTGAAATTAACCATCAAATTCAGGATCAAGCGGATGATGTTAGCGCAGCATTTGCCAGCATTAATCGTATTAGTCAAACAATGTTGGTTGTGGTGTTGGGGTTGGTTTTTGTTGTTATAGTGATTAATGCCTGGGTAATAGGCTTGCGTATTGCTCGGCCGATCAAAGAAATGTCTATCGCTATGAACGCACTCTCTCACGGTGATGTCCATGTCAAATTGGCCCAATACGCTGGTGATAATGAAGTCGCACAAATGGCTCAGTCTATTGAGGTCTTTAGAGATAATGCGGTCAAGCGTATTGACGCGGAAAAAAAATTACAGCTTGCAAATGAAGAATTAAATGAACAGTTAAGTAAATTGCGAATGATGCGTGAGCGTGGTGATGAGCAAACAGTAAAAGCATTAAGTCTTGCAGAGGGGCTGGCTACTGCTAGGGACGAAGCGATGGCCGCTACCAATCGCGCCGAAGCGGAAAGAGAAAGAATCAGGGCGATTATTGACACTGTTTCAGATTGCATTATTACTATAAATGAAAAAGGTTTAATTAAAACATTTAATCCCACAGCCGAGCATATTTTTGGGTACAAAGAGGCTGATGTGAATAATCAAAACGTTAATATATTAATGTCGTCACCTTATGAGGAGGCGCATGATGGTTACATTAAAAATTACCTGAAAACTGGAGTAGGGAAGATTATTAGCAGTCGAGGGGGGGCGGGAAAGCGAACAGAAGTGATTGGTAAGCGAAAAGATGGAACACTTTTTCCAATAGAGTTAAGTGTTGATGTAAGCGAAGTTGCAGGCGAGAAAATGTTTACTGCTGTTGTCCGGGATATTTCGCGACAGAAGAAAATTGAGCAGTTAAAACAGAATTTTGTTTCAAGTGTAAGTCATGAGTTAAGGACACCTTTAACAGCAATAAAGGGCTCGGTGGGACTGATCGCATCTGGAAAGTTGGGATTAGTGCTTGATGAACAATCTAAGTCCTTGATGGATATTACACGGCGAAATATTGATCGGTTGGAAAGTCTTATTAATGATTTACTTGATTTTGAAAAGCTTGAATCAGGTAGTATAGAGCTTGTTCTGGCACCTGTTAAAGTAACTGAGATTTTAGTGGATTCAATTGCGGTTAATCAGCATTATGCAACAAGTACAAATATCGGTTTTGTTTCTGCGGGTGGAGTTGATGCCCTCGTTAATGTGGATGCGGGTCGAATTGCTCAGGTCATGGCAAACTTGCTATCTAACGCAGCAAAATTTTCTCCTGCTGGTGGTGAGGTTACCGTTGGCGCAAGTCGTAAAGACGATATGATCTATTTTTATGTGTCTGATAATGGAGATGGTGTTCCTGAAGAATTTGGCGATAAAATGTTTGACCGGTTTACTCAGGCCGATAGTTCGGACAAAAAGAAAAAGGGTGGTACGGGTCTTGGGATGGCAATTTCAAAAGCGATAATTGAAAAACACCAAGGTGAGATTGGCTTTAATTCAGAACTGGGGAAGGGGACAGAATTTTATTTTCTACTTCCTGAGTTAAAATTTGTCTGATTTGAGGGTGTTTAAAATTCGGTTTAATCTGTTAATGTTAAAGCAATTGTAATTAAAATAGCCGTTTCAATTGTTTCTAGCATTGCCCCTGCAGTATCACCAGTTGTACCATCTATCCGCTTTATCATTAGTCGCCTAATCAGAAAAAAACCACACGCAGATGTGATTAGAACCACTAGCCCTGTTCCACCAAAAAATAATACCAGCAAGCAAGTTAGCAAGCACATTATATAAATGTGTTTTGCTGAGGGTAAATATTCTACCATTGTGGTACCTAGTCCATTACTCCTTACATAGGGAGTGGTAAGTAATAGCAGAGGCATGCAAGTGCGGCCGATAATTGGCGCAAGTATTAATATAATCGGATTGCCATTTGAAATGATAGCCTCTATGGCTGAAAATTTTAAAAGTAAAATCATCACGACGATTACAACAGCAACCGGACCTGAGCGAGGGTCCTTCATAATCTCGAGCGTTCGTTCTTTATCGCCATTGCCACCTAGCCACGCATCGGCGCTGTCGGCCAATCCATCCAAATGTAATGCGCCGGTGATTAATACCCAGCCAGTTAAAATAAGTGCGGCAGTTAACAGGTTGCTTGCATTGCTACCAGCCCATGCAATAGCTACCAAAAACAAGCCGATTAACAAACCGCTTAATGGATAAAAAAGCAGTGATCGGCCAATTTCTTTTTCTGTAATATTATCGATCCGTGGCACTGGAATGCGGGTAAGGAATTGGATGGAAATTAAGAATGGGCGAAATTTATTCATAGGTTCATAGGTTCTTAGTCGTTTAAAGCCTTTCCGTGAAAAACCAGACTCGGAAACATTTGTTCAGCATCGTGATAAACCCTGATGCGGCTCATACTTGCGTGAGCAATTTCCAGTCGCATCATGTTGCTCGATGGTATATTGAGTATATGGCTAATTATAGTTCGCATTGCGCCACCGTGACTGACGATTAAAATATGTTTCAGTTGGTGCTGTTTAACAATTATGTTCCACTCGTTGATAACGCGGTTTTTGAATGATGATAATTTTTCGCCGTTGGGTGGTGTATTTTTGTTTGGGTCATTCATGAAGTTATTAAAAATATCTGGCGACAGCTTCATAAGCTGTTTAGCTGTTTTTCCTTCCCAGTCACCGAAGTCTATTTCTTTTAATTTGTGATGAATATGCACTTTTGGTGATAAGTGATGAGCAAACGATGCGCAACGACAAAGTGGTGAGCTGACAACGGCATCCCATGACTGGTTGTTTGTTGCCAGCAGCATTTGTTGCCAGCCTTTTTCGGTCAATGGGTCATCTAAAGCGCCACGGTAGCACGGGCCACCTTGTACCTCTCCGTGGCGTAAAAGATCGATTGTTGTGAAATTATTGTCTGACACTTTTTGTGTTAATCTTTTTCGGATACACCAGCTTCTGCAAAAGTCGCCATATTGTTATGAAGAACACAGGCTGATTGTAATAGTGTGGCAGCAACTGCAGCACCACTACCTTCGCCAAGGCGCATACCGAGACTAAGTAAAGGCTTGGCGTTTAAGGCGTTTAGAATATGCTTATGTCCGGGTTCAGCAGAATTATGTGAATACAAAAACCAATCCCCTGAAGATGGGTTTATTTTGCTGGCACACAATGCAGCAACGGAGGAAATAAATCCATCAATCAAAATGGGTTTGTCCATATTTGCACAGGCCAGGTAGCTGCCTGTTAGTGCGGTTATTTCAAAACCTCCCAAACATCTCAGCACCTGAATGGGGCTATTTAAAATCGCTTCGTGCAGTTTGAGCCCTGCATTAACTGCCTGAATCTTACGATTTATGCCGTCTTTATCAACGCCGGTTCCTGGCCCTACAATTTCTTCAGCCGGTTGATTTAATAAAGCTGATGCAATTGCGGTTGCGGATGTTGTATTGCCAATACCCATTTCACCACCGATAAATAAATCGCTCTTATTCAGTGCCGCACGTTCTGCAGCTTGACGGCCGATATTTAATGCCTGATAAAATTGCTCTTCAGTCATCGCGGGTGCTTTCGTGAAATCAGCTGTGGATTTTGCAATGCGCTGATCCAGTACATTTGAAAAAGGCCCGGGGTCATTCACAGTACCAAGGTTGATAACTTCTAGTGTCGCATTTAAACTTTTTGCCAGCACAGAAATGGCTGCACCACCACGGGCAAAGTTTTTGACCATTTCTGTTGTTACTGCCTGTGGAAATGCAGAAACGCCTTGTGACGCAACACCATGGTCTGCGGCAAAAACACTAATGTGAATTTTGTCTATTGTGGGCTTTTCTTTACCTTGCATGGCCGCTAGCCTAATTGCAATTGACTCTAACTCGCCAAGTGCACCGGGAGGCTTGGTTAAATTATTTTGTCGTTCTTCGGCGGCTTTTCTTGCGCTAATGTTAAGGTCGGCGGTTGGTGTGTTTAACCATTCGGCATTTATCACAAATCTTTTCCTTTTATTACGTGAGGCAAACCCGCAACGGTGAAAATGACACGGTCACAAATTTTTGCAATTTTTTGGTGTAATAGGCCAGCTTCATCACAAAACCGACGGGTTAATTCCCCCATGGGAATAACGCCAAGGCCAGTTTCATTGCTAACAAAAATGATTTCCCCAGGTAGTTTTGGCAATACATTGATCAGTTGTTCTATTTCACTTTCCAATATTGATTTACTCTGACTCATTAATAAATTAGTGAGCCATAGGGTCAAGCAGTCGACAAGTATGTAGTTATCGCCACGGGAATTATGCTGTAAAACTTCAGCGAGTTTTATTGGCTCTTCTATTGTTTGCCAGTCTTCAGGTCTGTACTGTTGATGCTTAATAACGCGGGCTTGCATTTCTTTATCGTTAGCAACAGAGGTTGCGACGTAAATAATATTTTTACCGGAGTCTTTCGCAAGCTGTTCAGCCAGTCGACTTTTTCCTGAGCGCATACCACCGATTATGAATTGTTTCATGCCTTTGTTTTCACCTTGTTTTTCACTTTATTTTTCACTTTATTTTTTAAAGGTGGCAGTTCCAGGCATTTGAACAGGTAATCCATGTCGATATGTTTTTCCATCGCGTTAGCGAGACGATCAATATGTTCTTCTCTCTGGTCTTTGTAGTGAATTTCTGCCGTATTTTTTAAACCAGCCCAATCGAGAATCGCTTGGCAGGCCGCATCAGTTTCAAATAAGCCATGCAGATAAGTCCCCATCACTTGATTGTCATCGGAAACTGCGCCATCTGTCGTAGTATCAAGTTGAATTGCTGGCTTTGATAGAGCAATGCCACTGGATACACCTGAATGAATTTCGTAACCGAATACGGGCACATCGCCAATTAATAGAGAACCACTCACATTTCTTAACTGTTTTTTGTCTTCGAGTGTGGTTGAAAAATCCAGCAATCCAAGTCCCGCATTACTTTTAGCGGCACTTTCAATATGTAACGGATCAAGTATTTTCTTGCCTAGCATTTGAAAGCCACCGCAAATCCCCATTACTTTGCCGCCGTAACGTAAGTGTTTTTTTATTGCAGCTTCCCACCCCTGAGACTTAAGCCATTCCAGGTCAAAGGCAACGTTTTTACTACCCGGCAGAATAATTAAATCTGCTGCGGGAATGTCTTCGTTATGGGAAACGAATTGCAAATTAATTTGAGGGTGAAGCACGAGTGGATCAAAGTCAGTATGATTACTTGTGTGGGGTAGTAGAGGCACGATAATCTTTAACGAGTTAGATTTGTCTGTCGCCTTACTTATTTTTTGTGACAACGCATCTTCGGCTTCAAGATGAAGCCCGTGCAGATAGGGGATGGTGCCGACCGTTTTTTTGCCGCTATAGTCATCAAGCCAATCAATGCCGGGTTTTAATAATGAAAAATCACCACGAAATCGATTGATAATAAAACCGCTTACACGCCGTTGTTCGCTCTCGCTAAGCAAAGCAAGTGTACCAGTCAGGTGGGCAAATACGCCGCCACGATCTATGTCGGCGACGATCCACACAGGGCAATCTACTGCTTCAGCAAATCCCATGTTGGCAATATCATTTTCACGTAAGTTGATTTCTGCCGGGCTGCCAGCACCTTCAACTAAAATAACGTCGTATTGTTTTTTTATACGCGCATAAGATTCAAGAACAGCCTGCCGAGCTATTTTTTTATATTGATGATAATCATTTGCCGTCATAGAATCGATGGCATGACCCTGAATAATGATTTGCGCACCGGTGTCTGAGTTTGGCTTTAACAAGACAGGGTTCATATCCGTATGCGGCTCAATGCCAGCAGCTAATGCCTGAAAGGCCTGAGCGCGACCAATTTCCCCGTTGTCTTTTGTTACTGCGCTGTTGAGTGCCATGTTTTGTGGTTTAAACGGTGCGACAGAAATTCCACGCTGTTTCAATATGCGGCACAAGCCTGCAACCATCGTGCTCTTGCCTGCATCGGATGTGGTACCTTGAATCATCAATGTACTCATGATGTAGCCCTGACCATTACATTCTCTAAAGCTGAAGTTAGTTGTTGCCATTGTTTTTCGTCGGCTGGCAAGCCAAAGCGCAGGCTGCTCGGCGCTGAAAAAAGACGTGTAAAAATCCCGGCTCTGGCCAATTGCTCATGAAGTTCATTTGCAAATGGTGTTATTACCCAGCTGAAAAGATTTGTTGAGCCATCAGGCTTTAATTGGTTTTCAGAGAGTAATGAAGCAAGGCGTTTTGATGCTGAGTTTAAATATTCCCGGTTTTTAGTTTGCCACTTTTTGTCATTAAGTGCCTGTTGCGCGCATTCTCTTGACGGGCCAGATATTGTCCAGGGGCCAAGTGTTTCGTTTAGTTTGTTTAAAATGTTTTGTTGAGCGGCAACAAAACCAACTCTAATGCCTGCAAGCCCGAAAAACTTGCCAACGGAGCGTAATACAATTAAATTCTTCAGCGGTATGTTTTGTAATATCGAATGTTCCGGCGTGCAATCCATAAAGGCCTCATCCACAATCAGATAGCCATTTTTTGCTACTAGTTTTTGATGCCAGCTAAAAAGTGTTTGAGCTGAAAATATCTCGCCTGTTGGATTATTGGGATTAACAATAACTAAAACATCAAGCTCATCAACTTTTTGTTCTATATCTTCCGGTGTTAGAGGAGTTATGTTGTGCCCATTTTTGCCCCAGGCATGTGCGTGTTCGGCATATGTCGGGTTGAGTATGCCGACATTTCTTTGAGGCGAGAATAAGCTGGGAAGCGCCTGAATGGCTGCTTGTGAACCGGCTACGGCTAATAATGATTCGCAGCCGTAATATTTTTTAGCTGCTTCGATTAAATGGTCATTCGCTTCCGGCAGACGATTCCATGCGTCGGTAGAAATGTTTTCCGGCAGCCAACCATTTGGGTTAATGCCGGTAGATAAATCCAGCCATTTTTCTAACGGGATGTTGTAGCGTAAAGCTGCGTCTCGTAATTTTCCACCGTGTTCAAGCAAAGTAAGAAATCCC
>JAOTSL010000011.1 GCA_029864945.1 Gammaproteobacteria bacterium | reverse complement strand
GTCTGTGCTCAATCCTTTGGAGAACTTAAGGTGCTCATTTGCATGCATGGCAAACGCGAGTATACGAATCATTAATCGTTCGTCTGTCTCTGAAGGGTGACGCGCTAGGGTTAGGTTGTGGCTATGATAGTAATTACGATCCATGTCAGAAATTTGTAATTCTGCTTTAAATACGGTTGCATTTTGAGCCATGTTTTATCCTTAAAAAATGATGCTATATAGGAACTACTTTTTCGGCATTAATAAGCTGCATCATATTCATCAAAGACTTTCACTTTGAATAGTTCGCCGACCACAATATACTTTTGGCCGACTTCTTCTTTTTTAAGATTGGCATTTATAATTCCACTGAATTCCTGATTAGCCTGTTTGATTGAATAGGTTAGTTCGCCATCTTGAGGTGGTATAAAAAAATAGTCTTGCATATGACCAACCCGTATCGGGCCGATGGTATTGGGTTTAGTTCCTGCACCGGATATGGTTACACTTGAAACAGGGCGTTCGCTGGTATTAATAATGACTACTTTATACTCGTTTTCATGCATTATTATGGGCTTTAAAAAAATAAAAGAGATGATAATAGCGGCGATAGAAAATACACCGTATTTGAGCATGTTATTCATTTGATGGTTTCCAGTGTATTTTTTTGTTTATTTTGATATGTGATGTGTTGTTCAATTATACACGCTTTCGATGAATGTCACCTATGGAGAGTCGGGTAATTAAACGGCTATATTGATTCACTAAATATACAGTATTATGGGGATAAAAGTGCAGCATGATTAGTTTAGTGCTGGTTGAAAAATATTCATACTTTACTGTGCGGGTATAAAAATTGAACACGAGGTTTAGATGAGTGATTTTAGCGGTGATGAAAAAGAGTATTTGTCGCAGACTTTCACCGGTCTGGACTTATCAACAGATGAGATAGTGTCGATAGAATTTGACGGTTGCACGTTTAAAGAATGTAATTTTAGTGAAACCACCTTCAATAGCTGCAAGTTTATCGATTGCCTTTTTTTGAAGTGTAATCTCAGTGTTGCAAAAATACAGCGTAGTAAGTTTTCAGATGTGATATTTGATGAATGTAAGATCGTGGGGGTGGACTGGACTAAAGCGTCGTGGTCAAGTTTGGCATTTAGCTCACCGATAAAATTTTTTAGATGCATCGTGAATGATTCGTCATTTTTTGGGTTAAATCTCAGTGAAATCGTTATAGAAGAATGTAAGGCGCATGGCGTTGATTTTAGAGAAGGTGTTTTTAGCGATGCCAATTTTACTGGCACTGATTTTTCAAGTAGCTTGTTTAATTCATCGAACCTTACTTGTGCTGATTTTACTGATGCGAGTAGTTACAATATTGATGTTAACTTCAATCAAATTAAAGGCGCTAAGTTTTGCCGTTTAGAAGCGCTTAGTTTGCTTGAGGGTCTGGGGATTGAGCTGGTTGACTAGGAGCCTGTTCGAGAGGCCTGTAGTGAGTAGGGTTGATATAAATCTAATTGATTGTTTAGTGAACGATAAAGTGGCTTATCGTAACTATTCTGTATTTTAGTTTATGCTTACTATTGCCGATATATCTTTTATCTCTAAGTGATGAAAAGTTGTTAATGTTTCAAAATATGCTACAAATTCATTTGTTTTCTCTAGCCGGGGTTGAATGGCTTGGTGTTAAGTGATGTTTTGGATTAAACGTTTTTTCTTACCAATTTCAGACAATATAAGCACCACCGAAAAAATAATTTCCGGTGTATCTGCGCTTGTTGCGATCTTATGCCTTGGTTATGTTTCTTTGTTGTTTGCTGGTCTGCAAGCGCTCCCTTATATAACTGCTTCTATTGGTGCATCGGCTGTGCTGGTTTTTGCAACACCTCATAGCCCGCTTGCACAGCCATGGCCGGTATTAGGTGGTCAGATAATTTCTGCTTTTATCGGTGTGAGCATTAGCTTGAGTGATGTGATGCCTGATCTTGTCATTGCTTCTGCTGTGGCAGTGTCACTTTCCATAATCGTTATGTATTTAACGCGATGCCTGCACCCGCCTGGCAGTGCTGCGGCATTAGCTGCTGTTCTCGGTGGGCAGCAAATTCAGGATATGGGTTATCTCTATGTGCTTTTTCCTGTCGCGATAAACGCAGTATTGATTGTAATTCTTGGTGTTGTTATTAATCGATTTGTACCTGGTCGTCGTTATCCGGCAATCGAAAAAGAAAAAGCCTCTTTAAGTAGTGTTGCTGGTGAATGGGCGCTTGGTGCGCCAAAATTTCAAGATGAAGACCTACGGGCCGCGTTAACTAACATGGATAGTTATATTACGGTTTCAGAACACGATCTCGCGCAAATCTATGCGATGGCAATGTTAAACGCGAACAAAAGACGATTAGGCAATGTGTTTTGTAAGGACATAATGATCAAGTCGCCGATTAAATTCAGGTTTGATGATGAGCTGGAGGCGGCATGGAATACCTTGCAGGAACATAATATAAAAGGTGCCCCGGTGGTGGATCAGTACGACCACCTGATTGGTATTGTTACAACAACAGATTATATGCGTCACGCAACAGGGCATCATACAGGTGACACAATGCAGGAAAAACTACGTGATTTTTTAAAGCGTAGCCCTGGGCATACTTCAGATAAAGCCGAAGTTGTTGGTCAAATTATGTCTACGACATTAAATGTAGCTGATGAAAACCAGCATATTGTTGACTTGATTCCTGTGTTTACCGAAAAAAGATTTCATCATATGCCGGTTGTTGATAGCAAGGGTAAAGTGGTGGGCGTCGTTGCGAGATCGGCAGTGATGCGTAGTATGTTGATTACAAGAAGTTAGGAGTCAGTCGACTTAACACTGTTAGGTTGCAAATTTGTGAATGCTGATTAGGTTTTTTTATCATGTTTACTGAATAGAACCACTATTAGGCTTCACATGATAAAAAAATCTAATTCGCTTCCATTGGTTTCGCTTCAACGATTAAGTTAGGCAGACTTTTGTCTTGTTTTTTTCACGTAGTTACTGTACTTTATTTGTGCTATTATTTTAATAGTTATCGAAAGGAATTAGATCTTTGATATGTTCACTTTGTTAATGATCAGTAATCTTGTGTAAGATGATTTTTGATAAAAAATCATTGAATTTTAGCAGTCAATCACATCAGGGAATGAAAGCAATAAAAGTAATATGGCTAAACGATTTATTATAACTTTTGTTACTGTGCTGCTATTTTATTCGAATATTGCATTCGCAAACCTCAATGTCTATTTTTTCTATCCTGATTCCCCTATAAGCAATCTAAGTCAATTAAAGAAAGAAGTTGACACACTGTTTCTTAATGCCAATTTTAAAATTAACTTCCAGCCGTTTATTCGGTTAAGTGATTTTAAAGAGCAGATCAAAAAACAAAATAATGCCATATTGTTATCTCCTGAATGGGCTATGCCTACCAAGGGGGCGGGGAAAATTTTGTTAAACGGTTTTGCTCATGGAAAACCTACCTATGACAAAGTGTTAATAATAAAATCCACATCAAATTTAACTATTGAGCAGTTAAAAGGTAAGACTCATGCGATGACTAGTATGGGTGATGATGTTAATTTATTTAATGCTGCTTTTAATAATAAACTGACATTAAATGAGATTAATGTCATTGAAGTGAATAAAGACGTTGATGCTATGTTTGCTGTTGCGTTAACGCAAGTTGATAGTGCTTTGGTAACTGAATTAAGTCTGGAGCGGGTAAAAAATCTAAATCCTCGAATCATCGAATTAATTAAAGTGATTGCTAAATCCAGACCATTATCATTGCCGTCGATCATGAGCAGTATGGAAAATGGCGCAAAAAAAGAAGTTAAAGATTTTGTGGAGTTTATGAAGAATTTAAAAAATAGAAAACAAAACCCATTTCTAAAGTTGCTAAAGATAGATGAGTGGAGAGAGGTGAAATGAAGATAGTTTTACTTCTCCTTCTATTGATACTGATACCAGTAAGTTATCCCGCTGTTGCTGCAGAAGGCCCGGTAGTTATTTTGCTTAGCGACGATAGTAGTGCTTACCATGGGCCCGCCAATGCCTTTAAGTCAAAACAGAAAGTGAATACCTTAGAGTATAATCTGAAAGGTGATGTAGAAAATGCACCAGCGGTATTACGCGAAATTATGTTAACCAAGCCATCGTTGATTTTTGCTTTGGGTGCAAAGGCCGCATTTTTTTCAAAAATTGCAACGGTGGGGCGGTTGGAAACAAAAGTAATATTTGCCATGGTGATAAATTGGCAGCGATATAATTTACTGGATGGCCAGAAAAACATTATTGGAATATCGACGGACATTGCCCCAGGAACTCAATTGTTCAATCTTGGGTTGTTGTCGAACAACATCAAAAAAATTGGTGTCATCTATAGTGATGAGTATTCGCATGAGGTTATTATTAAAGCTAAACAAGCTGCGTCTCTTTTAGGACTGGAATTGGTATTATTACCAATTAAACAAGCCAATGGTTTTAATCAGGCCTGGCGAAAAATATCTAGTTCAATTGATGCTTACTGGGTATTAAGGGATCCAGTACTTTACACCATGGAGAATATGCACTGGTTAATTGAAAGGTGTTTAAAGGAAAAAGTGCTTTGTATAGGGCAGTCCGACAATATTACCAAACTTGGTATTTTGCTGTCGATTAATCCAGATGCTGCAAATATTGGTGTTCAGGCTGCGTCGATCGCTAAACAAATTATCAATGAACCTACTCCATCTACTGTCATCCGTGATCCTATAGGAACAAATATTTCAATTAATATTAATACAGCCAAAAAAATTGGGCTTACATTAAACCCCAATGTGCTCTCAATGGTAAATGAAGTTATTGGTGATTAGTACTTATCATAAGTTTCAAATCTGTGTTTAATTCCCCGATTCATTTTTCTACAAAATAAACCAATTATTTTACTTGATCTTTTCCGGAAATTTATTTTTTATCTGTTCCTGATAAATAAAAAACACAATTATTTAAAGCTTATGTAATCGTGTCCGTTAGTAAGGACATAAAATTAACTTTATTTGTTGCGAGTGCAGATGTAGTTCCGATAAAAATATTGTCTGTTGTAAATTTAGAAAACCTCAAGCGTAAGTGAGCAATTTGAAATTATTTTTAAATTGTTTGATTCATGGAGAGTCTGTAGTGAAAAATTTTGTCTTTGAAACCGAATCTAATAAATATACTTTCTCAGATTTAATTATAGATTATCTTGCCCAAATTGGTGTCGAATATGTATTTGGTGTACCCGGAGGTGCAATAGAGCCATTATTTGATGCTCTTGCAAGAGAACAATATAGAAATAATCCTCGGAATTTTCCCAATTATAAACATAATGTCAGATCTGAAGTCAGAGGTTTTTCAAGGCCTAAACTAATTGTAACCAGGCATGAAGCCGGTGCCGCCTATATGGCCGATGGTTATACGAGAGAAACTGGCAAGCTTGGTGTTTGTTGCGCAACAACGGGCCCTGGTGCAACTAACTTAATTACCGGTGTTGCTTCAGCTTATGCTGATCGAATTCCTATGCTAGTTATTACGCCGCAAACTGCTTTGCCCAATTTTGGGAAATTAGGCCTGCAAGAATCATCAGGTGATGCCATTGATGTGGTGACCATGTTCGATCAATGCACTCGTTATAATACCCTCGTATCACACCAGGATCAGTTAGAAGGAAAACTATTTAACGCTATTATGCACGCGTATCAGCGCCCAAAAGGCCCTGTTCATTTGAGTATCCCCATGGATATTTTAAGTTCAGACCATCCATTAGGTTGTTCGTCTTTTGAAATAGGTTCGCTGCTTAGAAAAACCACGAGTCTTGAAACACAAAATCTAATGGCGTTATGCCAGTTAGTAAAAACATCACGTAAAATTGTTTTGTTTATGGGGGGAGGTTGTGGAGAAGCCGTTAATGAAATTCACAGCTTTGCTAAAATGATAGATGCACCAATTGTTACATCCCCAACAGGTAAGCGTTGGGTGGGCAGCAATAATCCATTGTATCGTGGTGTGTTTGGGTTTTCCGGCCATAACAGCGCAAGAGAAACCTTGATGGTTGACGATGTTGATTTGGTGATCGCAGTGGGCACAAGCCTAGGCGAATTAAGTACCGGCGGTTGGGATAAAAGCGCATTGCTAAACGAAAAGCTAGTGCACATTGAAGCAACGATGGAAAACTTCACACGCTCGCCAATGGCATGCTTACATGTTCACGGCACCTTAAGTGAAATATTTAGACACTTAATCTATAAGTTGAAAGGAGAAGGGGAGGTTGTAAGTCAAAATATTAGTAATGATAATGTCAACCCTTCTATTTCACTTGTCAGTAATCGAGAGGAAACTTTTTTTCTGAGTAAAAGTGAAAAGAAAAAATGCGACTCTAACAGCATTCCCATAAAACCTCAGCGCTTGATAAAAGAAATAGAAACACGTTTCCCAAAAGATACGCGTTTCTATATTGACGCAGGCAATGCCTGGGCCTGGGCAATTCATTACCTGAACCCAAGAGAAACTAACCGTTTTCAAATTGCAATGGGATTTGGTGCAATGGGTTGGGCCATTGGCGCTTCAGTCGGTTGTGCATTTGGTAACAAAGGTGAACCTGTTGTTTGCCTGACCGGAGATGGTAGTTATTTAATGAGCGGCCAGGAAATTACAGTCGCGATCCAGCATAAGCTCTCTGTGATTTTTGTCATTCTTAATGATAGCTCCCTTGGCATGGTGAAACACGGGCAACGTTTAGGTGGCGGTGAACAAATTGGATTTGAACTTCCATTGGTAGACTATGCGGCTATGGCAAACGCCATGGGAGCAAACGGGGTTACAATAAAATCACCAGATGATTTTAGCAATATCGATTTTAAAAAACTTTGTGAGCGTAATGGACCTACATTATTGGATGTGTATATCGATGGGGAAGAGGTGCCACCAATCGGGGTTAGGATGAAGACGTTGGATAGAGATAGTAAAGGTAATTAGAAAATGAAAAACGGAATAAAGCGAGCAATACCTACTAATGGGAATCTACGTAGAGGGTTCTATTTTGGCGGTGGATGGTGAGGTTGGTTTTGTTGATCTTTTTGTGTCAATGTGAAACTTTTGTAAATTCAATATGAGTAAAATTGATGGAAAAGAATATTAAGACCGAGCATCGAAAAGAAATTTTCTCAAAGAAAATACCAACTCGTCTTTGCAAGGAATTGCCGAGTGATGATAATCCTTATCTTGCGAAGTCAATCCGTTATCATGGTTATGAATTGAATGATATTTTGGAAAATTGTAATTTTGTAGAAACATTTTTTTTACTATTTTATGGTGAATTTCCCGATAAAAATCAATCAGAAATTTTAGAAAAATTAATGATTGGGCTAATAAATCCAGGTCCTAGACATCCCGCGACCAGAGCGGCTATGTATTCATCGGTTAGTAAAACGAATCCCGGAAATGTATTGCCGATTGGTTTATCAATAATGTCTGGAAGTCATGGTGGTGCAGGGGATGTTGAAAGTAGTATGCGGTTTATCCGTAAAAATATGCGCCAGTCACCTCAAGAGACAGCCAATAGACTTTCAGAATTATTGCCTGAAAACAGTAAAGAAGATTTAGTCATCGCGCCAGGATTTGGTCAACTTTATCAATCGGCTGATCCCATCACAAGCAGCATTTCAAAAATGATATTGGCGTTAGAAGGCGCAGGCGAAGCCTTACGTTGGGCGAATGAATTTGCAGTAGTTATTCAACCATACAATATGGGATGGTTAAAGAGTGGGCTGGCCGCAGCTGTGTTTTGTGATCTTGGTTTTCAACCAAAAGCGGGAGTAGGCTTATATCAGCTATTAACCGCTCCGGGAATACTTGCGCATGGATTAGAGGTGGCAAATAAAAAGCTCAATAGCATGCCGTTCCCTGGGGATGAAAACTATGTATTCGAATAATCGCGCTGAAGTGATTGCGTATTGGGATAACTTACGACACAAAATTTTTAGCAAGAAAGGCGGTTGGGTAATTGGTAAAGGTGTTTTTTCTCATGGCTTTGACATGATGAAAGACCTGGTCGGTAGTAAGACTTATATGCAAGTGTTGATTTTGAATGCGACAGGCCGCTTACCCGAAAAATGCGTTGCGGATTGGTTTGAAGCTCGCCACATATGTTTAAGCTGGCCGGACTCGCGAATCTGGTGCAACCACATTGGAGCGTTGGGTGGCACCGCTCAAACTTCGCCAGTGGCGGCAACCGCAGCTGGATTATTAGGTGCTGATTCGTACGCTTATGGTGGTAGCCAAACTGCAATAAAGGGAATGGCTTTTATACGGCAAGCACTAAAAGATAAAAGTAGTGGATTGAGCGTAAGAGAAATTGTTGAAGCTGAATGTAAAAAATTTAAGGGTAAACCTGTCATTATGGGGTACGCACGGCCTATAGCAAAAGGTGATGAACGTATTGAAGCAATGGAAAGAGTTGGTGAAAATCTTGGGTTTAAAGTAGGAAAACATTTATCACTAGCCTACGAAATTGAGCAGCACTTGGTGAAAGAGTTTGGAGAAGGTATGAATATTAACGGTTTTTCATCCGCGTTTATAGCGGACTTGGGTTATACCGGCGAAGAAGTATATCGCATTAGTGCTACCATTGTAGCCAGTGGAGTCACGGCTTGTTATAGCGATAGCAAAGATAAACCCGCGAATGGGTTTTTACCGCTGCAATGTGCTGATGTAGAGTACAGCGGAAAACCAGATCGTAAAATATCGGATAACAAGTAGAAAATATCATGTGTGGAATCTTAAGTATTTTTTCTTTAGGTAACCGTGAAATTGATGAAAATCTCTTGCGAAATGGGTTGACGACACTTCATCATCGAGGGCCTGATAATACCAATCACTGGATATCGCCAACTAAAGATGTGGCACTGGGCCACACACGGCTCAGTATTATTGATTTAAATACAGGTGAGCAACCTATATCAAATCAAGACGAATCGGTCAGGCTCGTAGTTAACGGTGAATTTTATGATTTTGAAGATATACGCGAAGATCTGAGAGAAAAGGGCTACCATTTTAAAACGCAATCGGACAGTGAAATTGCCTTACATCTTTATAATGAACATGGAACGGGCTGTCTCAAATATTTAAGAGGCGAATTCGCTTTCAATATATGGGATAGCCGAAATCAATTGTTTATTGCTGCTCGTGATAGGTTGGGTATAAAGCCGTTATTTTATACGGTATACGAAAATAAATTGTATTTTGCCTCAGAGATGAAAGCATTGTTTGCCGCAGGTGTACCTGCTCAATGGGATGAAGAGTCCTATTTGAGTCGAGCATTCTTCTTTCGCGATCGGACGTTATTTAAAAATATTCACCAGGTGCCTCCGGGCCATTATATAATTGCGACTCGAAGTGGGTTTCGAATAAAAAAATACTGGGATTTTGATTATCCAGAATATTCAAACGCCAATGATAAAGTTAATGAAAACGAAGTAATACTGAGTATTCGTGAAAGCTTGCAGGGTGCGGTTAAAACGCGTTTGAGAGCAGATGTCCCCGTTGCTGTTTATTTAAGTGGCGGCATAGACTCAGGCGCGGTATTGGGTATGGCATCTGAGTTCCATAGTCAGCCTGTTGATGCTTTCACCTTATCTTTTACTGATAAAGACTATGATGAGTCCCTAGTGGCTGAGCGTGCAGCGAATGCGTTTGGCGCTAAATATAATACCGTCAATGTTAGTTCAGACGATCTTGCTGACAATTTTGAAAAATCAATTTGGCATACAGAGTCAATTTGTTTTAATTCACACAGCGTTGCCAAATTTATATTAAGTGATGCAGTCAGTAAACAAGGGTTTAAAGTAGTACTCACAGGCGAAGGTGCAGATGAAGTGTTTGGCGGCTATTCAGCATTTCGACAGGATATGATATTGCACAATGCTCAGGGGCAGGATGAAAATTATATTGCTGCGTATCTCGGGCAACTAAAGCAAAATAATGCGAAAACCAGTGGGCTTTTAACACCGGTGGGTAGGCCAGATAATATTGAGTTTATGAAGAAGCTTTTAGGGTTTGAACCCACTTTTTTATTGCCGCTTGCCGAGTCGATAGACACACTTAAGACGATTTATAATGCACAAACGTTATCAGCGATGGGTGGCTTACACCCGATACATCAGTTTCTTTCACATACAGAACAGCTATCAAAATTAAACGCGATAGAACCCGTACATGCGTCCATGTATTTATTATCCAAATCAGCGTTGTGCAACTATGTGTTGGTGAACCTAGGGGATCGAATGGAAATGGCCCATTCATTAGAAGGCAGGACACCATTTTTAGATCATCATTTAATAGAAAAAGTAATGAAGCTTCCGGTTAATTACAAAATACGCGGACAAACAGAGAAATATATATTAAGAGAGGCGGCCAAGCCTTATTTAATTGATGAAGTTTACAAAAGAGAAAAGCAGCCTTTTCTTGCGCCGCCTTCAACGAAACAAAAAAATCTAAAACTGCATGCGTTAGTTCAGGATACCTTGCGTGGGGATGCGGGTAGTGCATTGCCTTTTATTGATAATCGAAAACTGATTAAGTATTTAGATGGCTTACCTCAATTGAGTAGCGATAAGCAGGTGGCAAATGAGTCGCTATTAATGGAGTTGACTAGTCTTTGTTTTTTGCAAAAGCATTATATGTGATGCACTCCGAATTTCACTAACGGTTAAAATTTTGCTCTAATTTCTACCCATGCGCCACGGCTATTCATTGGGAAGTCATTTGGGATTTTTCCATCGCTGGGTTCCTGTATTTCTTTGTCAAATACATTTCTCACAGCAATAGCTAAATCGACATTTTTTATAACATCCTTCTTTCTAAGGGTAAGGTTTGTTAAATGATAGTCATTGATTGACCGGGTATCTCCGGATGCTCTGGCGCGATAGCCGATCCAAAACGATTGAGCATCTATAGACCAATTGGGAAAAAACTTGTAATGAATGTTTCCATATATCTGCGCGCGGGGGGAGTGCGGGACTAAGGCGTTTGTTTTCTTGTCCACTGCTTTATACCAAGCGCTATTACCTTGTATCTGTAGTTTATTGTTGACCGCCCAGGATATTTCGAATTCTGCGCCGTGGCCTTTTTGGTTGCGGGCGTTTTGAGCTGTACTGGATGACGCGTTTACATCGTCGGGAACAAATTCGATTAGTCCGTCAATTTCATACACAAAGAAATTTGCGTTTAAGTGTAAATCGATTAATGGCCGGTAGTCGAATGCAAGCTCAACAGTATCGATCACTTCAGGGTTTAGATTTGGGTTCCCTAGAACAATGGGATTGTTTTGTGCGGATAATTCTAAGATGCTAGGTGCACGAAACGCACGTCCGTAAAGCAATTTTGAACTCAAATTAAACCTTGTTTGCCATACTAGTGCGGCACGTGGGTTTGTTGTGCTTCCAAAATCAGAGTAGTTATCGTATCGAACACCGGCGGTTAGCTCCCAATTGCGCGATAGCGCCCATTCGTCTTGAACTGAGATAAATTGTAGGCGTCGGGTCTGGTTTGGCCCGTAAACAAAGTCTGTTCCTGTTACATCGGTTAACTGGCCGCCAACGCTTGTTTGAGTTCCGTTAAGTATCCCTGGCCCAAAGTTTTTGGATTCAGCTGCTTCAAATTTCATTTGCTGAAAGCCAGTGGAGATGCGAATCTTATGTTGTGCTAGCCCTTCATAAAACGCAGTGGCTTCCAGGCTAATTGTTTTATTCACTTCATCAGGGTTGCCAATAAATCCGTCGGTGAAAGTGGTATTACCCACAGGGTTGGAGAAACTTATGTTGCCATCGCTACCAATAGGTAAGGTTGAGCCAGCGGGGAAAATAACATAGTTATTATCATCATTTAAATAAGAATAATTGGTTCGTAGGTTGATTTCCCAGTCTGGGTGGAAATCGGCGTTTTCATAAAGTAAGTCTGCGATATACCGTTCAGATGCATGTTGGCTGGTTGGGTCAAGGATAGGGGCAGCGCCAGTGCCGACACCGGTATCCCACATTTTTAATCCAGTTACGCTAGCTGTCCATTCGTTTTTACGAAGACCAAAATGAAAATTGTAGTGCTTTCGGTCATCGCTGATAACGCCTGGTGTATTTGGTGAGCTTGTTCCAAGAGCGTCAGCTTCGATCACACGACTGTCATCAGTGTCATTGATGTATGACTCAAAACTGGCTATAAGATCCCAGCCATCTATGTTGTCACCATATTGTAGCCAGGCATCATAGCTGTTAAATGAGCCAGCTCTAACGCCGGTTTGCACTCCATTGATTTCTTGCCCGTCCTTTGTGATGACGTTAATTGTGCCAGCAAATGCGTCTGCGCCATGAATTGCAGAACCTGGTCCGCGAACTATTTCTACGCGAGAAATTGTGGATACTGGAAGAATAAAGCGATAATCTCTTGCGCCATTGAATAGTTTGCGTATAGGTATGCCGTTAATGAGTAAAAGCGTTTGAGGGGTTAACGAGGTGGTAATTCCCCGAAATGAGTAATTCGTGGTAAGTGGGCCGATAGAATAAGACGGCGCCACATGCAAGCCCGGTACAGTTTCTAGCACCTCGTCCAATGTTGTCGCCCCCATTGCCTCAATTTCTTCTTTGGTAATAACGCTCGCCACAGAAGGGGCAAGAAAAACCGGTTTTAAACTTCCGGTTGCGGAAACCAGCATTTCATCTGTTTTGTAGTAGTCTTCCTCTGTGGGCCCGCTGAATAAGATTTTGGCTTCGTTTAAATTTTCTTCAGATATGATCGAACCTGCATGTGATGAGCAAATAAAACTGAAATATAAAATCACTAGCATAGACGTTGCATGGTAAATATTTGTATTTTGACGAAAGTGCATAATTAATACCTGTGAAGCGTAATATTGTTATAAATTTTAATGTTTTTTAATATCTTGCGGAGAGCGTTTAGTCAAAGACTTAAAAACGAATATAAGAATTAGGTTAGTTTGTATTAATTGAGAGAATTAATGATCTTAATTTAGACGAGAATTACTCTTTATGCAAGTTTATGATTGGAATGAGAATAATATATAGTTACACTCTTTTTCTGTTGACGCATACATCGCTACATAAAGATAATACATCGCATACATAAATATAATATATAACATACATAGAGAGAATAACTTGTTTTCTGTTCGCACTTATTTAATTTTAATGAATGTTATCGTATTGTGTTTGTTATTCCCTACAGCAAGTGGTTATTATTGGAATAAAATTACTGAGCTGCGAGATGTTCAATTAGAAAATACTATTAACTCACATCGTGCGTCCTTGGAAGCCAAGGGTACAGCAGTCATACAGAGTATGTCGCTGAGCATACATGAGGCAGTCGCTGGTTTTGATTTTTCATTTATTAATATATTAGTTACTCAGGTTGTTGCACAGGACGATGACTTAAAGCAATGTATGTTGTTCGATTTGAAGGGGCAGGTGTTTGCACATAATGATCAGGCTTTGGTCGGGTCTGTAGTTTTGTTGCCTGGTAAGGATAAATTAAACCACCTTTTTATTGAGCATTTTTCAGCCGCAACAAATTCTAGTTCCCTCGTTGATGTTATTTACTCCCAGGATAAAACCATGTTTGTGGGTTCGGCTGTTTATAATGGCCAAAAACTTTGGGGTGTGTTGCGATGCGGGTATTCAACTCAAGTGCTCAAGGAAGAAATTCAGTCTACCCGTGATCATTGGCAAAATGAGTTAGTTTCCATAAAAAATACATTTATCACTTTTACCCTCCTTTTCTTCCTAATTGCAGTTGTATTTTCACTTTTGTTCACAGATAGGTTTGTTAGGGCCATTGAAAAATTAAACAAGGGTGTTAATCAAATTTCAAATGGGGATTTGACACACATTATCGAGACAGATGGTTTGCTGGTAAAGGAACTCGGGTTATTTGCTAATTATTTTAATCAAATGACGAATAATTTGAGTGTTTCACGTCAAAAACTGGATGAATATAATCAAACTCTCGAACAGACGGTTAAATTGCGTACCCATGAGTTGGAGGCAATCAATGAGGAATTGAGTGCGTTCAGTTATTCTGTCTCTCATGATTTACGCGCTCCTCTTAGGGCTATTAATGGAATGAGTACTGCGTTAGATGAAGATTGCTCTGATATGCTCAGTGAAGAGGGTAAGCGGTACTTAGAGCGAATTCAGAAAGCGACTATTAAAATGGATGAGTTGATAAGTGGGATGTTGACACTTTCACGCGCTGGGCAAACTGAAATTAAAAAAGTTGAAGTGAATCTTAGTGATGCTATAAAAAATACGGTTGCTAGTCTTCGACGTGAGCAGCCAGATAAGGCGAATAATATTACCATTGAGCCTGGTTTGGCCGCAGTGGCTGATTACAAGTTAGTAAATATTGTTATTGATAACCTTGTTTCTAATGCTTGGAAATACTCGAGTAAAAACGACAAAATAGAAATTGAAATAGGTGCGTTGGCCGAAGATAAAAATGTGTTTTTTATTAGAGACAATGGCGCTGGATTTAATATGGAATATGCCAGCAAGTTGTTTATTCCTTTTCAGCGACTACATGCCTCCAGTGATTTTGAGGGAACAGGTATTGGTTTAGCGACGGTTTCCCGAATTATAAATCGCCATTTAGGTAAGATCTGGGCAGAGTCAGAGGTTGGTAAGGGATCTACCTTCTTTTTTAGTTTTACGCCAACTGATCTTGGAGCAAGTAACCCAGATTAATATTTATCCCTCTTCAGAAAAGTCTGCGGGTTATCCTCCGCAACCTTGTCCGCCGTTCTATCTTAAACCTAGATTCCGCAGTTAGATCGCGATTTCTAGCACAAGCTCTTGATACACCTAGTCAATTTAAAAAACTGCTGATCACCAATAAGGTGACCACGCATTTTTTAAATTCACTACGCACATCAATATCTTGCACTATAAAGTCGAATCTAACTGCGGATTCTAGGTTAAGCTTTGCTTTGAAAAAATATGTTTAAAAAGTATGCTTTAAAAGTATTAATGGCAATTTCAATTGTTCTGAATTCAAGTGTTCTTAAAATATTCCCGCGATAATTTAATTACCACAGGTGCAAGTAAAATCAACGCAATTAAATTTGGTAGAGCCATGAATGCGTTCAAGGTGTCAGCCAGTAACCAGATAAAGTCAAGTTGCGCCATTGCGCCAAGCGGCACAACAACAACCCATAGTACGCGGAAGGGTATTATGGATTTTACTCCAAATAAATATTCTACACAGCGCTCGCCGTAATAACTCCAGCCAAGAATGGTGGTGAAAGCAAATATGGACAGTGCAATTGCCACAAAATAATTGCCGCCGGGTATGCCGGTTGAAAAGGCGAGTGACGATAATGCTGCACCTGTTTCACCGCTCGTCCATGCACCTGATGTGATAATAACTAGACCAGTAATGCTACAAATAATTAACGTGTCGATGAATGTGCCGAGCATGGCAACAAGTCCCTGTTTGACCGGGCTGTTAGTGATGGCGGCGGCATGTGCAATCGGTGCGCTACCTAAACCTGCTTCGTTGGAGAAAATGCCACGCGCAACACCAAAATGAATTGCTGCCCAAACCGCTGCACCGGCAAAGCCACCAGTTGCTGCCGTGCCGGTAAAGGCAGACTCAAAAACAAGAGCGAATGCAGCGGGAATTTCTGCGAAGTTAATAGTGAGAATAATACAGCCGATAAGCACATAAGAGATGGCCATTATTGGTACCAGTTTTGTGGCAACGCTGGAAATACGTTTTATGCCGCCAAATAAAACAAGACCAACAAGTATCATCATAACAATGCCCGTTATCCATACTGGAATATTAAACGAGGCATGGAGTGCGTCAGCGACTGAGTTAGCCTGGACGGTGTTGCCTACGCCAAATCCGGCAATGGCGCCAAACAGCGCAAAGGCTGTTCCTAGCCATGCCCATTTTTTTGTTAGCCCATTTTTAATGTAATACATGGGGCCACCAACATGCATACCGCGTTCGTCAGTTTCTCTATAGTGAACAGCACAAACTGCTTCGGCATATTTTGTTGCCATGCCGACAAGTGCG
The DNA here is from genome assembly GCA_029864945.1 of Gammaproteobacteria bacterium. Lineage (GTDB taxonomy): Bacteria > Pseudomonadota > Gammaproteobacteria > S012-40 > S012-40 > CALZJE01. The sequence goes on along the minus strand of JAOTSL010000011.1, from coordinate 7,340 downwards.
GTACACCACATCCAGAACAATGCGCCTGGGCCTCCAAGGAAAATTGCGGTAGCAACGCCGGCTATATTTCCGGTGCCAATGGTCGCAGCAAGTGAAGTCATTAGCGCACTAAAAGGAGAGATATCGCCTTCGCCTTTTGCATTTCTACCTTGCCATAAAAGCCGAAAGCCAGTTGAGATTTTTAAAATCGGAAGTAGTCTTAAACCTACCATTAGAAAAATGCCAGTACCCAAAATGGCGATTAACATGGGAACGCCCCATACAATGCCGTTAATTTCTTTTATCAGGTTGGTGATTAATTCCAATTTATTCTTCCTCGAATGATGTAGGTTCTATGTCAATGACTGGTTTTTCTGGTAAATCCATATAAAGATATTGCTGAACTGAATCGCGCATGGCTATTGTGCCGATACGTCGTTCTTCTCCGTCACTGCTAAATTCAAAGCTAAAATACCGAAGAAAAATTCGGCTGCCGAAATTATTTTTTTCAAACCCGAATTTTTTTAATGATACGGTGGCATCGAGTAGTTGCATTTTTTCTCGTTTGCAAGCGTCCTGCGCAATTTTTTCGGCGCGTTCGCGGGCTTGCATTGTTTTCCACCAGAAGTGAACGACAATAAACGCAATAAGTAAATAAACGACATCGCTTAGTTCCAGCATTTAGAGTTATCTGTTGGTATCATTGTTTATCCGTTGCTGTTTTTCAGCATTTAAAAATATGCGGTAGGGTGTTAATGCGATTATTAGTTTCAAGTTAGCTCCAGTCAGTATTTCTGTGGATTTCATTAAATGACAGTATCCTATCGAACTTGTTACCTGAAATTTTTAAATGCTTTACCATGCCCAGAATAATTTATTTAGTTGGCAGTTTAGCTCATTCATCGATTTTTTTCACCCAGGTTTTTTCATTACCAATACCGACAAAAGAGATTCGTTCAGTGAATAACTAGTCGTCGGTAATCAGCGCTTCTTCCTGTTTTACAAATAGACTTGCGATTGTTATCTAATAGAACGAACAAGTTTCAATGCGCTGATACTCAGTTCACCAAACTTGAATTGCATGTCATCAATGAGATAATGGGTCCCAGGAGACTGTCGGACTTTGAGCGTATGAGCGTAGCAAGTATGTTCTGATATTTTTTTGAGTGAATGATCTACAGAATTCCGTTAATCACTTGTTTAATTTAGTGTGTCATACAGCAAGTATTGCGCCTCGGATATTGGTTGTGCGGTTATTTTTTCATCTGCTTAAGATTGCGGTGAGGTATTTTTTGGTAAACTGTTAAGTGTTGGTGATAATTAGATTGAAAAACCGAATTTGTAATGAATGAGCGCGTTAAGCCCGAGTGGTTCGTATACATGCTGAGATGTGCTGACGGTAGTTTGTATACCGGCATTACGACTGATCTGGAGCGGCGTATTATTGAACATAATTCCTCCGTCTTAGGGGCGAAATACACCCGTGGAAGGCGCCCGGTAAGGTTGGTTTATAAAGAAAAGCTAGCAACAAGAGCTTTGGCATCAAAAAAAGAGTGTTTTATCAAGCGATTATCAAAAAAACAGAAAGAATTACTTGTGTAAAAAGTAAGTGATTTCAGATTTATTGCTAGGTTCTGCTTTAGAACTTTAGTATTATTTCCAGTGTTATGGTATCGGGTAGTTATGCTTCACGAAGCCTAATAATAAACAAGAAGAATAAACAAGAAAAATAAAAGAGAAATAACTAAAAAGGGTTGGGTAAATAGTGCTTTTTATAGTTGCAGATGACCATGCATTGGTACGAGAAGGACTGGCACAAAGCTTAAAAATTGAGTTCCCTGACGCAAAGACTATTGAAGTAGCGGATGGTGCTTCACTTATGCGTGAGTTAAGTGAGCAGGAATCTGTATCGCTTGTTTTGCTTGATCTTAAAATGCCAAATACACAGCCGTTTGAATTACTAAAAGAAATTTCTCGAAAGTGGCCGTCTATCAGGCTAGTTGTTTTGTCTGCTTCAGAGAATCAGAGCGACGTGGATATGGCTTTTGATAGCGGAGCGCGCGGGTTTATACCAAAGTCTACGGAAACTCAAACGTTGTTATCAATTATTAACCAAGTTCTCAAAGGCAGAGTTTATGTGCCCGAAGTGATCGGTGAATACCCAATATCATTGAACTCTGAAAAAACAAACGATGTAAAAGTAAAAAAACTGCGCTTGCCTGAGTCTATTACACGTCGGCAGGTTGATGTTTTAAAGTTATTACTTAAGGGTAAAACTAATCGAGATATTGCACAGGATTTGGCATTATCTGAGTGCACAATCAAAATCCATATGGCTAATATTTTTAAGGCACTTGAAGTCAGTAATCGCACGGAAGCAGTAGTCAAAGCGGGTCGATACCGTATCACGCGTACTTAATTTCGGGTAGTTTATGAATCAAAAAGTAAATAGCAGCATGCTTACATTGCTGCTATGTGTTGCCACGCCATCAAGTTTTGCAAATACTACGTTTACCGCCAACAACGATCAAAGTACTGACAGCAGTGCTCTGGCACAAGTTGCAGGTTATCCGTTGGTTACTGAAGCGGATTATCTCAATGATATCCCTGTGATATTGACTGCGACACGAATGTCCCAACCGGTTAATACGGCTCCGGCTTCAGTTACTGTAATCAGTCGAGAAATGATTGATGCCTCAGGAGCTCAGGAAATAGGGGATTTATTACGTCTCGTGCCTGGCTTTCAGGTGGGGTATTTTAACGGTATTTCTATGAGTCTGGCGTACCATGGTTTTACTGGCAATTATGATCGACGTTTACAAGTATTGATTGATGGCCGCTCGGCCTATATGCCTTTTCTATCAACAGTGGAATGGCTAAGCCTGCCGCTGGATATTTCTGAAGTTGAAAAAATAGAAGTCATTCGATCATCAAATGCTCCCGTTTACGGTTCCAATGCAATGCAGGGCGTTATCAATATTATTACCCGTAAATCATTTGAAGATGAAGGTTTTATGCTTGAAGGGCGCTGGGGCACTCATGATATTACTGGTGTGGATAATGATGTTCGTAACCTGCAATGGACAAACTTTAAAAACAAGCTTGATGACCGAAAATATTTATTGCGGTATGCAAACTCTTTTTATGAGTTCGATTATAGAGTAACCCTTGGTTATCAAAAAGACTTGGGTTTTGATAATGTTTTTGATACAAAAAAATTAAATTTAATTCATGTTAATTCTCAGTATCAGCTTAATGCGAGAGAGTTACTGGATGTGCAGTTTGGATTCAGAGCTGGAGACATGAATACTTTTGCCGATGGATCAGCGGAGGAACCTAACCGAAATAAGTCGGTAGATAGTCAGTATCAATCGGTTTCATGGTCACAGGCGCAAGCTGACGGAAACGAACTTAAAGTTCATTTTTATCATAATTATTATGATCAGGATGATGAGGTCCGAATTACCGACTCTGTGTTTAACGTTGGGTATGGCATTGATGGGTATGGTTTTGGCGTTTACTACGGTACTGCTGAGCGATTTGATCTAGAAGTCGAAAAAATTATAACAACTGACTACAATATTCGTATGATAATGGGTGTTGGTCTTCGACTAGATAGAATAAAAAGTAAATATTTACTCAATACAAAAGGCTTTATAAAAGATGAAAGTGCTCGTGTATTTTCAAATGTGGAATGGCATTTAACCGACAGAGTTATATTAAACGGTGGCTTGATGTTGGAGAATAATGAGCAGATTGGTAATTATTATTCGCCACGGCTTGCGGTGAATTTTATCGCAAATGACGAGCATGTATTTCGTGCAAGTGTTACACGCTCTACCCGAACGCCATCTCTTCTCGAAAATAATATTGATGTAGGTGTGCGCACTGATTCTGGTGAGAAACTTTACACTTCTCATATCAGTGCTACAAACCTTAAGCCGGAAAGGCAGGATTCAGTTGAAATTGGTTATATGTTTAATTCACGTAATCAAGATTTGAGACTGGATACTAAAATATTTGTAGAGCGTCTGCGTGATGGAATATTAGAGGCGTCAAATTATGATTTACCTGATGAACCCTGGGTTTGGGGGAATAATACCTGGGCCGATATTCAGGGCATAGAAAGCCAATTGTTTTATAAACCTCATCGTCGTTTTTTTATAAATTTGAGCCACTCACGAACCAGTACAAAAGGAAATTGGCATAAATATGATAATCGAACCGATGGAAAAAAGCCGTCTGATTGGGATATATCTAACTCGGTACCTAAAGATACCTTTAGTGGTTTATTTAGTTTTGCTATTTCACAGTCTATAGACTGGAGTTTTACTTATTATTTTATGACGGAAATGAACTGGTTACAGGACGGCAATATAGTAGAAGAACATGATCGTTTGGACACAAATATCGATTGGCATAAAAAGTTATCAGTTGATTCAAACTTAAGTTTGATTTTTACGCTGCAAAATATGCTAAGTGATTATGTTGAAGTGAGAGATGAAACTGTTTTTAAACAACGTGCATTTTTAAAAGCCAGATATGAGTGGTAAGTTTTGAAATCAGGTATTAATAAATATGACAGTATTCGTGTAAAGTTACTCTATCTTGTGGTAACGCCACTACTGGTTATTTCGCTTTTATTGGGTGCTTACTTTACTTTAACGCGAATTCAGGACGTTCATGAGAGTTTAGATCAAAAGGGTAATTTGATTGCCAGAAATCTTGCCCCTTCAATTGAATTTGGTCTTTTTTCCCGTGATATAAATTTCCTAAGGTCCTTGTCAGAACCATTGTTAGCTGATAACGATGTTGTTTCTATTATCGTACTGGATAAGAAGCGAAATCTTGTTATTGCCAGCGTGTCTCCTCGTTACAAATCATCGCAGTTACTCGCTGATGATGCGAATATATCGATATTTGAGTCGGCCATTTACTCGACAAGTTTTGATTCTGCTGATTTTCTGGTAGATGAGCAATTGGATAATAACTCTACTAATTCTAAATTAACTTCTGATCGTGAATTGATGGGATGGATTGTGGTCAAACTTTCCAATTTGTCATATCAACAGCGCCAGAATGCCATAATAACGAACGCGATATTGATTATATTCCTGGGTGTTGTGATTAGTGGTTTGATAACTTACAGAATGGCTAAGCGTATAGCGTGTCCTGTTATTCAGTTAACAAACACCGTGAAAGAAATATCTAATGGGAATCTGTCGGCAAGGTCAAAAACAGATGGTGCCGGTGAATTGCGTTATTTGCAACAAGGTGTGAACGCCATGGCTGAAATCGTTCAGCGATCACAGGAACAATTGAAAAAAGAAGTAGCAATTGCTACTCAGAAGTTAACAGAAACAATCGTAAAACTAGAAGAAAAAAATACTAGTCTTAACTCGACTCAGGCAAGTTTGCTTACAGCTAACGCCGCTAAAAGTGAATTTTTAGCAAGGATGAGCCACGAGATTCGAACACCATTGACTGCGGTGATGGGTTTTTCAAGTTTAATTGAAAAAGCAGAAAGCAAGGAGGATATTGAGTCGTATACGCGAATCATTAATCATTCTGGTGTTCAGCTGTTAAATATTATTGATGATATTTTAGATTTCTCGAAACTCGAAAATGATAGACAAACATTATTATCTGAAAGCATCAATATTCGGGATGCCGTTGATGATGTCTTAAGCATGCTCTCGGTAGAGGCTAAAGAAAAAAAGATTATGCTTATATCGCAGGTTTCAATTGATATACCCGTAATTCTTGTCGGGGATGTTGTCAAGCTTTCCCAGGTTATTATAAACCTTGTGAATAATGCAATTAAGTTTACTGAAACGGGTTATGTATTTTTGAATTTGATAATTTTTGATTCCCATGAAGATGAAGTCATTATCGAATTTGAAGTGATTGATACAGGTGTTGGCGTTACGCCAGAGGAAAGAAAAAATATTTTTGAAAGTTTTTCCCAGATTGAGACCAATAAAAATCGTTCTTACGAGGGTGTTGGTCTCGGCCTTGCTATTTCTAAGAAATTGGTTGAAGTTATGGGCGGGCAAATCGGAGTGGATGTTGATGTGGAATCAGGGGCTCGTTTTTGGTTTGCTGTACCGCTTAAATTAAGTGATCAGCCCGCAAATTTTGCTTTTCATAAGCCATTAAATAAGACAATTGTTTTATATGATAAATTGGATGTTTCTAGGGGCGCATTAAGCAAAATATTATTATCTTGGAAAGTGGATTTATATATTTGTGAAAATCTAACGCAGACGCTTAATTTGCTTTCAGATAAAGAAATAGAAGTGGATAGCGTTATTCTTTCTTTGGATTTTTCAGAATCCTCTGGGGCAAGTGTTGCTGGTTTTCTCGATGAAATTGGTCAGGTGTTCGGTGGAGAGGTTATATTATTGTCCAGTGATATACCTGAGGAGATATCAGGAAGTAGCACTTTAAATTCTTCTGCGGTTGTTCTGGAAAAACCTGTCCCCCGACATCGATTGTATGATGCATTAAACTCTGAGAGTTGTATTCAAGTATCAAATAGAGAGCATAATGCAGAATTTTTCGATTCGTTCGTTGAAAGCAATAAAACCGCACCGCGTATATTGGTTACTGAAGATAATGATATAAACTCTAGGCTTATTCACGAGTTGTTATCCGATCGGGGTATTGACTGCGAGTGCGTCGCAAATGCGGAATCTGCGCTTGAGGCCCTAAATGGAGCATTTTTTGATTTATTGTTGTTAGATATTCATATGCCGGGTATGAATGGTTTGACGCTTTCGCAGAACATTCGCGAGAATAAACGAGTTAACGATACTGTGCCGATAATTGCATTTACTGCCGATGTTTATGTGCGCAATGATGCGGGGCTCCATGAATTTGGTGTTAATGATGTACTCTATAAGCCATTAACAGATGATTCGTTAGATAAAATGCTTGCGCTATGGTTGCCGAAATTCAACTTTGATCGAGATAAAGTTGTAAGCGTACAAAATAAATTAGATGGGAGTATGAGTCAGTTGCTATTTGACGATGTTCTTGAGCACATATCTAATATTGACCATTCATATCGTAATGAAAACGAAGCCGCAATGAATATGCACATGCATCAGCTAGAGGGAATACTTGGATATTTTCAGTTTAGTGATATGTTACTTATATTGAAAGAGTTAAGGGTTCATGCGTATATGCGTGTGGATGTTAATTTTGATAATAGTTTGTCTGATTTGAATAAGCTTATACAAAAAACGACGACAGTTAAAATATAATATTTTTCAAATGGTTATTTTAAGTGACGTGTTATAAGTGAAAAGTTATAAGTGAAAAGTTATAAGTGAAAAGTTATAAGTGAAATGTTGTAA
>JAOTSL010000276.1 GCA_029864945.1 Gammaproteobacteria bacterium | reverse complement strand
CTCCTGCATTGTTCTACCTTCGGCCTTCCATGGCCTCGAAGGCGTTTTCGCACGGAGAGAGGGAGCATATAAAAATATGTGACCGATTGAGTACGAAAACAACGCAGATATGAGGTAAAAGATGAATGCGCTGAGTAGTTTACGTTATACTATTGAAAAACCTCAAACGGCTTACTATTAATCGGCCTGATAATATCAACCTTCCGAAAAAACTGATCTACAATATAAATTTTACCGTTTTCATCCACGTCAACACCGGCGGGTAGGCTGAATCTACCGGGGCCACCAGATGTTGCGCGTTCGCCAAGGTACAAAAGTAACTCTGCATTGGGGTTGAATATTTGTAAATTGCCAAATGCAGTATCGACAACATAAATGTTGCCATCCTTATCTGTCGCAATTCCTTTCGGACGCGAAAACTGACCACTGCGACGCCCTATAGTGCCAAAGTTCCCAGTGAACTTTCCCTCTTTTGAAATTTTTTGAATACGAAAATTACCGCCGTCAACAACATACAAGGTGCCATCTGATGTGGTGGCTGCCTGCAAAGGCAAATTAAACGCTTCTTTTTCTCGTCCTCGTTTACCAATTGTTTTTAGCAGCTCACCTGACTTTCCATCAAACACTAATACATGGTGGTTTTCCGATTCTATACCGCCAGTGTCAACGACATACACTTTGTTTGACGTCGGGTCAGTTGCGATACCTACTGGGCGAGTTAAAATGTTCTTATTACCAAATGCACGAAGAAAATTACCATCAAGGTCAAACACGGTAATGCGTTTTGCCGTGTTGTCGGCAACAAATATTTCTTCGTCCTTGCTGATATCAATTCCTAGTGGTTTAAGTAATTTGCCAGGACCGTCGGTTCCGATAAATTTGACTGTGCCATTCATTAGGTCAAACATCACGATTGCACGTTGCTGGGTATCTGTAACGTAGACGCGGCCATTGTGTGCAACTACGCCATAGGGCTTGGCTAATCCGGTAGGTGCGATGCGTGAGCCTGTAGCGACTTGTTGTAGTTTTTCTGCAAAAGTGGGTTCGCTGATATTGTTGCTGCTTCGCAACGTTGCCTCATAAATGTAACGAGGCTGAGCTGGTGGTGGTGGGTATACAGGAGGGTCAATTTTAGGTAAAACTGGTGCACTCGAGCAGCCTGCCAAAATAAGAATAATTGTACCTGTGGCGAGTGAGCTCAAGTGCGTAGGTAGTGAATTAAATATTTTTAATGTTTTCATTTTTTATAACAATTCCACATAGCTGCTCAGGGTGTTTAATTTAGACAAGTCGTTAATTTGTGTGGGTGAGGACTGATCCATGGGCGATCGCAGGCAGGGTAATGCAGGAGTCGCTGAGTATATAAATATATGTGACTGGTTGAACACAAATCAACCGCTTGTCTGGAGCAAAAGATGAGCACGCGGGGTGATTATGTTACTTGGTGTGACAAGTTTGGCATAGCACATCTGAATTGGCTCTGAGAAACAAGTCTTTTGAGGGATCATGAACATTATGACAGCTCGCACACTCTACGCGACCTTCATAAAACTTAACGCCGTTATCAAATCCGCCAGGCGTATGTGGTTCGCGAAAATCTTCATCAGATCGTAACAAGCCCGCATACCGCATGGAAACCGGATGGTCGTTTCGTAAATCGGTATCGATGTGTTTAATAGCAATATCGTGAGCAATACGGCCATTGTGGCACTTACCACAGCTTAACGTATTGTCTTCGCTATTAATGCGCATGTGCATTGCAGTGTCTTTGGTGACATCAAATGTGGTTGGTTTGTTTACCACCATGTCGACTGCCATAGTGCCGTCATGGCATGAAAGGCACAGTAGCGTAATTGGGCTAGGTGTTCGGGTTTTTGAATCCAGATACCAACTATCATAAAGCTGGAACGTATCGGTTGCCGGTTGGTATCGGTTCCACCCCTCAATGGCGCCTTTGGAGATTGAGTCGGCGTCGGCTTGTTCTGGGGGGATGTGGCAATAGACGCAAGGATTTCCGTAATCAGAAAAAGCAACTGTCGGCATAGCAACAACGCCAGCTCGTCTATTTAATCCACTAAAGTCATGTTTTGAGCCAAGAATTGTATCGTTAGTTCCCTGAACAGGGTCGCCAATAATTGCTTCACCGTGAGTCATACTTAACCATGCTAGAGAAACAACACCTGCCACACCAAGCAGTACAAAGCGCGTACGATTGCGACTAAAATATGTTATTAACTGTTCGGTGGTTTTTCTAACATCCATGGGTCGGTCTCAGTTTTTATTATTTAATGCGCGCTATTTTTACGCCTCAAGCATTCTATGTGCTTTTGTAACTCATGAGCGTGATTCGAGTGGCGTTTTTTTAGCATCTGCAATAAGATGGCAAGCTCATAAGAGTAGCGCAAAACCAAAACTCGTGCCACAGTAAAAACTCAAAAACTTGAGTTGTTTGGCGGGTTTATTCATCCGCGCGTTGAATATTTAAGCAGATCAGAAATAAAATGCGAAAAGTCGTACAAACGGTTCTTTTTACTGGGTTAACCCTTCTAGCGTTCAGCGCTACAAGTGGTGACG
>JAOTSL010000142.1 GCA_029864945.1 Gammaproteobacteria bacterium | reverse complement strand
TTCACCGGTAAAGCAGTAATCAATGCCGTCATGTATGCCGTAAGGTTTAGCCATAACATAGTTGCCACTAACAACTCTTATTTTGGCGCCCGCCATAGGGGAGTTTGCAACACCCATTGAAAGCATAGCTTCAATAGTCATTTTGACACTGCCAACGGCTTCTTTAACGCAGTTCAACGCCTGTTCGTCGGTAACACGAATGTGGTTTATGATTTTGGTATCAATTTTTTTTTCTTTAAGACGTGTATTTATTTGTGGCCTCGCACCGTGAACCAACACCAGCTTAATGCCCAAGCTATTAAGCAAGGCAATATCGTGAATAATATTTGAGAAATTGTCATCGTTTACGGTGTCACCATCAAACAGGATAACGAAGGTTTTACCTCGATGCGCATTTATGTAGGGCGAAGAGTGGCGGAACCATTTTATAAACTGATCTTGATTGTCTATTTCAGGCACTGCTGAACTCCTTCTGTTTTAAATGTTGATAAGGGCGAATCTGAGAGAATATCACAACTCTGAATTTTTAAAGCCTCAAAACAGTTGAAATATCACATATTTAAGCGACTTGCGATGCATCTTTAATACCGATTAAGAGATCTGACCTGTTCTGTGTCAATCATGAATTAGTAAATTGTATTAGTTAAGCTTTCTTTAGATAATTAGTTTTGTAGTTTTATCCTTTTTATCGTTAATTTTTGATAAACTTACTCCTTTATTCCCGTTTTCGAAAGGTCAAATAATGCCCGAATATAGATCCAGAACAACAACACACGGTAGAAACATGGCCGGGGCTCGTGCATTATGGCGCGCAACCGGTATGAATGATGGTGATTTTGATAAGCCAATCATTGCTATCGCCAATTCATTTACCCAATTTGTACCCGGGCATGTGCATTTGAAAGACCTGGGTCAATTAGTCGCGCGTGAAATTGAAAAGGCTGGCGGCGTAGCAAAAGAATTTAATACCATTGCTGTAGATGATGGAATAGCAATGGGGCATGACGGCATGTTGTACAGCCTGCCTTCAAGGGAAATCATATCCGACTCTGTCGAATATATGGTAAATGCTCACTGTGCCGATGCCATTGTGTGTATTTCCAATTGCGACAAAATCACACCGGGCATGCTAAACGCGGCAATGCGTTTAAATATTCCTGTCATTTTTGTATCTGGTGGCCCGATGGAGTCAGGCAAAGCTGTTATAGATAACGAATTTAAACGGCTGGATCTGGTTGATGCAATGGTGATTGCTGTTACTCCAGGGGTGAGTGACGCAAAAACATTGGAATATGAACGTTCTGCATGTCCAACATGCGGATCTTGCTCCGGCATGTTTACCGCAAATTCAATGAATTGTCTTGTCGAAGCACTTGGCCTGGCATTACCAGGCAATGGCAGTATGCTGGCAACTCATGCGGACCGAAAAGAACTTTTCCTTCAAGCCGGACGTACAATAGTAGACATTACCAAGCGTTATTATGAGCAAGACGACGAAAGTGTTTTGCCGCGTTCAATCGCGAATTTTAAAGCGTTTGAAAACGCCATGTGTCTTGATATTGCAATGGGTGGCTCCACCAATACAATTTTACATTTGTTAGCCGCTGCGCAAGAAGGCGAAGTGCCGTTCACTATAGATGACATTGATCGTCTCTCTCGCAAAGTACCTCAATTATGCAAGGTTGCACCAAGTACCGACAAATATCACATGGAAGATGTTCATCGGGCTGGCGGTGTTATGGGGATTCTTGCAGAATTAAATCGCGCGGAATTATTGCACAATGATACGAGCACAGTGCACAGTAAAACTATGCAAGCAGGGCTTGATAAATGGGATGTTAAAACAACGATCGATGAATCAGTAAAAACATTTTATTCTGCTGGTCCGGGCAATGTTAGAACCACTCAGGCATTCAGTCAGGAAAAGCGATGGCCAACGGTAGATGACGATCGTGAAGCGGGATGTATACGCGATATTAGCCATGCATACAGCTTAGAAGGTGGTTTAGCTGTTTTGTATGGCAACATCGCGCTTGATGGTTGTGTTGTAAAAACGGCGGGTGTTGATGAGAGTATATTAAAGTTTTCAGGTCCAGTTCGGATTTTTGAAAGCCAAGATACCGCAGTTGCCGCCATCCTCGAAGATAAAATTGAGGCTGGAGATGTGGTTCTTATTCGATATGAAGGACCAAGAGGCGGGCCGGGAATGCAGGAAATGCTTTACCCGACTAGCTATCTAAAATCAAAAGGACTAGGTAAAGCCTGTGCATTGATAACAGACGGGCGCTTCTCTGGTGGAACTTCTGGTTTATCCATTGGACATGCATCGCCAGAGGCAGCAGAGGGTGGTGCAATTGGTTTGGTGGAAGAAGGTGACATCATTGAGATAGATATCCCTAATCGAACTATTGCAGTTGCTCTAAGTGACGAAGATTTACAGACTAGACGCGATGAAATGGAAACTCGTGGTGACAAGGCCTGGAAGCCAGTAGATCGTAAACGAAATGTACCCGCTTCATTAAAAGCCTATGCAGCGATGACGACTAGTGCGTCTCGTGGAGCGGTACGTGACGTGTCTCAATTAAAGTAATAACTCAGGTTAGTATTTAATAGATAGTATTTAATAAATAGTATTTAAAATAATTCAAATAGTAGATTAATGTAAGGAATAAAAATGATTAAAATTAGCACCAATAAAGGCGATTTCACACTAGAGATGCTTTCCGAAAAAGCCCCGCAGACATGTGAGAACTTTGAGCAGTATGTAAAAGATGGTTATTACGACGGAACTATTTTTCACCGCGTCATTAATAATTTTATGATTCAAGGTGGTGGTTTTGAAGCAGGCATGGTTCAAAAAGAAACAAGAGACACTATCGATAATGAAGCGAACAATGGTCTTTCAAATGAAGTTGGTACAGTTGCAATGGCTCGCACCAATGACCCGCATTCAGCTAGTGCACAGTTTTTTATAAACGTAAAAGATAATAATTTTCTTGATCATTCATCTACAACTACAAATGGTTGGGGATATTGTGTATTTGGTAAAGTTGTTGACGGTATGGACGTGATTAACGAAATGAAAGCCGTTGATACAGGATCTAATGGCGGCCACCAGGATGTACCAGTAGAAGATGTTGTTATCTTGAAAGCTGAGATTATTGACTAATAATATTTAAAACCAATATTTAAAACCAATGTTTGAACCCAAGGATGCACAGCGTTTTCTCTCTGTGTGTCCTTGGGCAATACAATAACTATAAAAAAGATAATCACCCATGATCTACAAACTCCTCAGACCTTTGCTCTTTAAACTAGATGCCGAAGTTGCACATGAATATGGTTTAAAAGCGCTTAACCTATCTAATGCAACAGGATTGTTAAGACTGTATAGCTCAGATATCGTAACTAAGCCAAAGACAGTGATGGGTATCTCATTCCCATCAAACGTAGGTTTAGCTGCCGGTCTTGATAAAAATGGGGATTATATAAATGCATTATCTTCATTAGGTTTTGGTTTTGTTGAAATTGGTACAGTAACGCCACGTCCCCAGGATGGAAACCCCAAACCACGGATGTTTCGCTTACCCGAATGTAAGGGTGTTATTAATCGTATGGGGTTTAATAATAAGGGTGTTGATTACCTTGTTGAACAGGTTAAAAAAAGTAATTTCAAAGGTGTTTTAGGGATTAATATTGGAAAAAATGCTGATACGCCTATTGAAAATGCCGTCGACGATTATTTGATATGCCTAAATAAAGTTTATGAGTACGCTAGTTATATTGCCATTAATATTTCATCTCCAAACACCAAAAATTTGCGTCAACTGCAGCAGGGTAATGAATTTAAACCACTGTTAGGTGCGCTTAAAAAACAACAATCGGTTTTAGCTGAAAAGCACGGAAGATACGTCCCATTGGTTGTTAAAATTGCGCCTGATCTAACACATGAAGAGGTTGCAGTTATTGCTCAAGTCTTATTGGAGCTAGGAATGGATGGCGTTATAGCAACAAACACCACCATTAGCAGAGAAGCTGTTAAAGGATTAGAGTTTGGCGATGAGGCAGGAGGCTTAAGCGGCGCACCTGTTTTTAAACAATCCACCGAAATTGTAGCTCAATTATATGCACACCTAAATGATGAAATTCCTATCATTGCTGCTGGTGGCATAATGACTGCTGAAGATGCTAACGAAAAGTTAAAAGCTGGCGCTAGTCTGGTGCAAATTTATACTGGCCTAATTTATCAGGGGCCTGAATTAATTAAAGATATTAAACAGACCCATAATCACTAAATTACCCCAAAACCATCTTTGGTCGCGAAATATGCCTTCCAATAATTCGCACTAAAAAAGGTAAATACGGACGATATCTTGCAGAACCATGGGTTATAAACTCATCTAGTAGTTGGCAAAATGTTAACGATATGATGATTCAATCCGGTCATGCAAGTTATTACGGAAATGAAGTCAAAGCGGTTGCTTATGATGTAAACGAAATTGCCTTGGATTCAAACCTATTGCATGTGAATGAGTTATACATTATTTGATTCTCCGTATTAGGCCATGCACAATACCTTTTTTATACCTAAACCAAACTTCCATAAAACTTTATTATTAGTCACTCTGATTCTGTCATGTCTGTTTTCTGCATTTTTATTTGCAAAAGAAACTCATCAACCTGTCAATTTAAAATATCAGGAAGCAGTTCAGGCAGAAAATGAACATAGATATCACTCTGCTCTTGAGCTGTATCAACTAGCAACAAAGACCGCTCAGTCACAAAATAATCTCCTCAACCAAATCGAATCCTTATATGGACAAATCAGAATATATCAAAAGCTCAACCGCGGAGCCGACGCTTTTCGGACTATTAAACAATTGGAAGCGCTATCAACATTAGTTAGTGATAGTGCTACGCTAATAAGAAACTATCGAACGTTGGCTATAGCGTATCAATCGGTTGGTCGAAACGAAATTGCCAGAGATTATTATGCAGTAGCAGTAGAGACCTCTAGAGAACAAGAAGATGAATTGTTATTAGCTAGCTTGTTAAACGAACAAGCTTATGCCGATACCCTAGTGCCCGATATGCAAAATGCACTCATTACGTTTGATGAAAGTAAAAGCCTCTACAAAAAACATAACAAAAAAACCCAGTATATTGATACCAGCTTAAACCTAATACAAGCTCAAATATTATCTGCTAACAAACAACAAACATTATCTTCACTTAAGGAATTAGAACGTTTTATTTCAGAAATTGGCGCATCTACGCTTTCACCACCATCACCATCACAACTATTAAGGCAGGGTGTATTGTACCGGGCTGCTCATATTAAGTTTAATCTAAGCGGTAAATACCGTAAAAAATCTTACGATAATTACGTTAAAGCAAAGAATAAGGCCGAAAAAAACAGTGCCAATTTTGCATACGCTGTAGGTTATTTAGGGCAGTTATACTCAGATGAAGGGAAATATATAGACGCTATCTCCTTCACTCAACAAGCGCTGGAAGTAGCGCAAGCCCATAATCTGTTGCAGATGAAGTTCAAATGGCAGTTGCAATTATCGCGTGCATATAAAGCCAATAAACAAACAATTTTGGCAGAATCAAGTTATAGCAGAGTAATTGATACCCTGGATAAAATCGACAAAAAAACATTTAACACATTAGGGAAAAGTTTCGAACAGGATGTTGAGCCTGTATTTGAAGAATACATCAATATCATCCTTACAAATGCGTTGAATTTGAAGGACGGCGAAGCTAAAACAAAAGCGTTTGAAAAGGCGTTAATTGTTCATCATAAATATAATGTGTATGAAGTAAACTCATATTGTCGTTCGTCGTGCAGTATTCCTGTTTCTAATAGGCCATTACAGGTCGTAGAAGGTAAGGTGCTGCTGGCGTCTTTTTTACTAAACGAACGTTTACTTACGCTTTCCGTAACAGGAAAGAATATTCAATATAGTTTGAGCGATAAAAAAAGTACCGAAAAACACAAAGAAATAGTCGATAATTTTTATAGGTGGGCAGTAAAACCTTTTATTAAAGATATTATCACTTCAAATACAAAAGAAATTATTTTTCTAAATAATAATTTAATAGGCGAGGTGCCGTATCATACGATGAAAGTTAATGGCAGGTATCTGATAGAAGATTACGTAATAAGCCTTGCCACTAATATTTATGATACCGACCAATCATTTATTAAAAATACACATGCTAAAATTGGTAAATACTCAAGAATAGTAAATAGCCTATCCATAAATGATGCGATACGATTAAATAAAAATGATATTCAGGTTGTCAGTCAGGATAGTTATAAAAGGAAATACTCTGGTGTATTAGATATTGATATTCCTGTATCAATAAACCCATATTACAAGGACTCCACTGTAAATTTTTACGGCGAAACTACCAGTTTTTCATCTTTTTTATATGACCAGGAAAAAGTTAAATTAGATTTACTAATTCAAAGAAATGTAAATAGTGACAGTTTTCGTCAAACTCTAAAAGCGAACTCGTTAATTAATACACCATTTTTTCTGTGTATAGAAAACTCCGGCGATTTAATTAAAACTGATGAATTTGTTAATAATTTCATCAGTTATTTAAAAGCGGGTAAAAATATTCCCTTGGCTTATCAGGAGTCAGTAAAATCATTTATCAAAATGAACAAAGGTGAAAAAACACCACTTTGGTCCCGTTTTCGGTTGATAAACCAGTCCTATTATTCGAATTAGTAAGAAACCGCTTTAAAGGAGTAGGGGGGGGCTGATATTTGATAATTCAGGCTCAAAATTACCCCGTCCAGCTCAGTATTATTAAATTCGATCGGCTGGTCATTCTTTCCTTATCACGAATTGTAAATGATTACAAAGAGTTACAATTAATTATTGACTGATTCTTACTGAAAACAAATCCAACTAACCTTTCTTTAATATTTGAACGTCACAATACTGCCGTCGTACACCGATACACCTCTTTTTTCGCTTACCTGGCAGGATGCTTAATGGCTTTATATCGATTTATTGTTGCGTTTATTCTTATTGCCTCATTGGTTGCATGTGGTGGCGGGGTCTCTAAAGACAAGTCAGCAACGCTTACGGGTGTTTTTCTAGATAGCCCAGTCCAAGGTCTAGTTTATAAGACTGAAACGCTAAGCGGCGTTACGAACGAATATGGTGAGTTCTCATATATAGACGGGGAAAAGGTTTCGTTTTATTTGGGTGATGCTTTCTTGGGTGAAACTCTAGCTTCTCACTTTATTACGCCGACAAATTTGCTTAGTGACGACGGTGATATCTCAGCAAATAAAGTAAGAAATCTAATACGTCTATTGCAATCGTTTGATGATGATAGAAAACCTGAAAATGGAATTCATATCGTCTTTTCTGATGAAAATAAAATACCAGCAGGCCTAATTAATTTTGATCAAAGTATCGAAAGCTTTGGAGCAGACCCAATTGTATTAGAAATACTAAAACACAATGGTTTTGGATCAACTTTAATTAGCGATGGCACGGCATTTCTCCATTTTCAAAATACGCTTAAAGAATCCAATTTGATTAGCGCAACAGAAGAACTATTCTACATTAGTGGATCAATTTCGGGACTACAGGGTAGCATTGAGTTAAGTAATTATGGGATAGATTTCATTACTGTTTCTGAAGGTGATCGTTTTGTTTTTCCACTGAGTGTAGTTAATGGTACGCCTTACAATATAAGTATTAAAAACCATCCTGTTGGTCAGAGTTGCAAATTAATAAATAACAGTGGAGAAGTGAGTGGGGTTGATATCACTTCAATTGCCGTGATTTGTGATGTTGATCGTACATTAATAACGGGTAATGTGATGGGCCTAAATGGCTCGCTAATTATTAAAGCAGATTCTCAAACTATCCTGATTTCCGACAATGGCGTTTTTACTACGGGATTATCCAAAATACCCGATTTAGTAGAGATACAACAAAACCCCGAAAACCAAACTTGCATAGCAAATATTTTGAACAATTCAATTGATATTGAATGCACCGGCGACATATTTTCGCTTGGTGGAACTGTTACAGGTTTGACTGGTGAGCTTACATTATTAGACTCAATATCCGGGCAATCAATTGCTGTAAATGGTGATTTTCGTTTTCCGATCTTATTCAAGGAA